>JBJTWP010000128.1:0-15589 GCA_046081805.1 Cyanobacteriota bacterium | reverse complement strand
GGCATGTCGACATCGGCCACCACCAGATCAAAGTCCTGCACGCGCAGGACGGCCCAGGCCTCCATCCCATCGCCTGCCACTGTGACGTCATAGTCCGCCTGCGTCAATAATTCCTGCTCCATGGCACGGACCGTGGGGGAGTCGTCCACCACCAGGATTCGCTGACGTTGGGATTGCGGTGGTCGGGTACCGCCTGGGTCAGGCTCACCAGGGGCGACCTGGCGATTCAGCGTTGAGCGAACCAGCTCCTCGGCATCGAGGATGAGCACAGGACGCCCATCGGCAAGGATTGCCGCCGCGCTCAAATTGGGGATCCGGCCGAGACGCGGGTCGATGGGTTGCAGGACCATGTCCTGTTCACCACAGACATCGTCCACCAGGAACGCGATGTGATGGCCGAGGCTGCTGACCACGACCCCATGGACCAGCTCAGCCCGAGACAGGGACGAGTCCAACCCCAGCACGTCGGCAGCCCGCACCAGGGAGATTGTTCGGCCCTCGACGACGATGGCATGGCGATCTCCAGGAAGGTCCGCCTGCCTGCAGGGCAGCCGCAGCACTTGATCGATCCGGGCCAGGGACAAGGCGTAGGCCTCACCGGCAATGACCACCACGACGGCCCGGAGCACCGAGCGGCTGATCGGCAGCCTCAGATGGAACTGGGCACCCAGGCCAGCCTGGGTCGTGACCCTGACGGAGCCACCGATGTCCCGCATCACACTCCGCACCACGGCCAGCCCGACACCACGGCCGGAGAGTTCAGTGATCTGATCGGCGGTGGAGAAGCCCGAAACGAACAACTGATCCAGCAACTGCTCCTGAGAGAATCCCTGCACAGCCTCTCGACCCATAAGCTCCAACGCCGTGATGCGCTCCCGCACCCGGGCCAGGTCGACACCGGACCCATCATCGCTGACCGTGATATCCATGGAGCTGGATGTCACGCGGATCTCGATTTCGATGCAGCCCAGCTCCGGTTTGCCACGCTGGCGGCGGACGATCGGTTTTTCCACACCATGGTCGACGGCGTTGCGCAGCAGGTGGTTCAAAGGCGCTTCGATTCGCTCCAGGATCTCCCGGTCAATGTGATGGGATTCACCACGCACCCGCAGGCTGGCCTGCTTTCCCAGGCGCCTGGCCAGATCGCGCACCAGCCTGGGAAAGGCCGCCAGTCCATCGGCGACAGGACGCATCCTGCTATCCAGGGCTTCACCGTAGAGGCGCAAGCTGAGATCTTCTGTCCTGCGGAGGTTCAGTGCCTGCTGCTCAGCCCAGCTGATGTTGGCAGCCCGTAGATCGTTGAGTTGC
Source organism: Cyanobacteriota bacterium (assembly GCA_046081805.1). Taxonomy (GTDB): domain Bacteria; phylum Cyanobacteriota; class Cyanobacteriia; order PCC-6307; family Cyanobiaceae; genus UBA5018. The sequence continues at coordinate 14,281 of JBJTWP010000128.1, read as the reverse complement.
TGTTTGATCTCCTCGACTCGATGGTGAAGCCTGCCACTGGGCAGATCCCGGGCAATCCCTTGCTGAAGATCATCCAGCAGATCGGCGATGGACAGCAGACGCCCCCGGATTCGCTGTTGCTGCGCAATCAAGTAGCGATGCTGGCCAGCCTTGACCACCAGCGCACCAGCCCGGGCGACGATCTGGGAGAGTTGGTCAGCGCGGATGCGAACGGTGCGCTGCCCGTCCCTGGACTCCTGGGACGTGGTCGCGGCTGGTTGAGACTGCCATGCCGCAGCACGGCTGCCCGCGTCACTCTCCCCGGGGTCTGGGGACTCTGTGACCGTGGGATCTGTGGCCGTGTCGCGGAGCGATGGGATGGCGGCGGGCGGGCCGGCACGTTGGTAGGCACTCTGCAGGCCGGCCTGTTGGATGCGATCGGCACAGTCGAGGATCGACGCATCGCTGGGAACCCCAGTGCCGGAGGCCACGGTGATGCCGATGCGCTGGAACAGGTCGCAGGCGGACAGCAGCGCATCCACCAGATCCGGGCTGATCAGGATCTCGGCCCGTCGGACCCGCTCCAGTTGATCCTCGGCGGCGCAGGCCAGCATCACGGTCGCATCCAGACCCACGGCCCGTGCTGCTCCCTTGAGGGAATGGGTCGAGCGCATGATCCGTTCGACCAGCTCCGGCTGATCAGGTTGCTGTTCCAGCGACAGCAGGATCGGAATCAGGCTGCTGGTGTGCAGCTCGCATTCCTGCCGGAACAGGTCCCAGGTGCCGCTGGGCAGCGACTCCAGGGGCCGGCTGGTGGGGCTGGGCTCGCTGGGAGTCAGTTGTGCCGTCAAACGAGCCGTTACATCCAGGATCTGTGCTGCGCGGGCAACATCGCGGGCACGGCTGGCACCGACCTGTGCGATGGCTTCGATCAGTTCCAGGGCATCGGTGCATGCTTGGAGCTGCTCTGGAATCAGTACGGTGCCAGATGCTTCAGCTGTGCTGAGCATGGCTTCAAATGTATCGGCGATGCGTTCAGCTTCGGGAATTCCCACAACACGAGCCGCACCTTTCAGGGCCTGGGCAGCAAACAGCATCTCCCCATCGGGTGGATGTTGCGCACAGCGCTCAAAGCATTCCCGAAGGGTGTAAGCCTGTCGCTCGGCCTCATCGCGAAACAGTGCATCAAGGGCACTCATGGCACAACCTCCCGATGCAGGCATTGGAACAGGTTGGCGCTCGCAAGCCGTGTCGCCTGGCTGCTGCTCCAAGGCAATGTGCCACTGGCGATGGCGGCCCGCAATGGGGGCACCGTGGCGGCCAGGGGCTGCTCAGTCGCTGGGTCATACCACACCACACCACGAACCTCATCAGTCACAAAAGCCCAGCGTTCCCCCTCTCGTTCAATCAGCACAATCCGCATGGCTGTTGTAGATGGCTGCGTTGCAGTCGCGCCGTCTACCTCCAGCAGCTCCCGCAGGTGAATGGCGATTAACAACTGACCTCGCACGTTGACAAGTCCGGCGATCACACCACCACGATGGGGTAAGCGATGCACTGGTTGCATGGTTGCAATGTCCTGGATGCAATCGGTCTCAATCGCCATCCACTCCTGACCCAGGCGGAACACAAGTGCACTGCTCAGCCGTGGAGAGACCGGCACTGGTAAAGCGGCGGCCTCCAGCGCCGCTTCCGCGTAACCGCTGGGCAGCTGCCGCTGGCGCAGGCGATCGGCGGCCTTGGTCAGAACCGGACAGTTATGGCAGTGGATGTGCTGCTCCAGCAAGGAACAACTGCGGTCACCCGAGGTTCCAATCGTGCGCCAGCAGTCTTGGCTATTCATCCAACCTGATGACTCGAATTGCCAGGGACAGGCTTGACAGCCAGGGATGTCAGCGCAGTGGAAGTCAGCATCTCCAGCAGGTCATCGTCAAGCAGTGCGTCAGGTCGAAACAGCTGAACAATGTCATCACCATCGGCCAGGAGATCGCCCAGAAAAGCTGCGTGGCTGAGGCGGAGACCCGGCTGGATCGAGAAGGTATCTGGCTGCAACAAATCACAGGCTTCGACAAATAATCCGATCATGCGCTGAGCTGTTAAACCAACTGTCACGATCACGATCCGACTGGCAAGCCAGCAAGAGCAGGCTCGATCGTGCAGAACACGGCAAAGATCTACAATGGGCACAACCGTTCCCCGATAGTTGATCAGACCGTGAATGGCTGGCGGTGCCAGTGGTACGGGCTGACTCGGCAGCCATGGCAGCACCTCCAGCACCAGCCGGGCCGGGATGGCATAGCGTGTGTCGGCGATGCAGAGCACAACCATCAGGGGCCCTGGGCCTGCTTTGTCATCAGCCATTTCAGTCTCCAAGCTTGAATCGCGAGATTTCACCCGTCAGTGATGTCGCTGCCTGTTGAAGCCTTGCAATGGCGGCATTGAATTCGGGCAATGCATCTGCACTGGCCTGGGCCCCACCCATCAGCTGGGTCATCGCCTCACTGATCTGATGGGCATCCTGGGACTGGCTACGCATGCCGCGATTCACCTCATCAAATCGTTCCGACAAAGACTGAACCTGACCCATGATCTGACCAAGTTGCGTGCTGACCTCGGTTGTCACGCTGGTGCCTTGCTTGACCTGGGAAGTGAAGCCATCCATCTCCATCACGCCCGCTGAGACCGCTGACTGCATGTGACGAACCATCTGCTCAATGTCCAGTGTGGCTACAGCGGTCTGATCGGCAAGTCGCCGGATTTCACGGGCAAGCACGAGGAATCCCAATCCCTGATCGCCCGCCTTCTCTGCCTCGATAGCGGCATTAATGGACAACAGATTTGTCTGGTCGGCAATCTTCGTGATGGTGGCAACCACGCTACTGATGTCGGACGCTTTTTCGCGAATGCTGCCAAGGCGGTTTGAAATCGAGTTGGTGGCTTGCTGCAGTTGCTGCATGGCCTGGTTCAGCTCATCAAGGGCCCTGCGCCCTCCTGCAGCCACCTGGGCCGTTTGACCGGATACCGTGTTGACACCTTCCATGGTTGTCAGAAGCTCGGTGCTGGTGGTGGAGATGTCGCACGCTGCAGCAGCAATGCGCACCGCTGAATCTCAAAACTCACTGATATTTGCTTCCTGTTTTAGGCCCGACTGCTTAAACTCAACAGCCGAAGAATTCAAGCCAAGAGAGGCCTGTCTAACCCGATCGACAAGGGTGTTGAGACTCGTTGTCATGGCCTGAATGGCCCTCAATAAGCTGCCTGATTCATCTGTGTTGTGAGCATAAGGGACCTACACCGTGAGGTCTCCTTCCGCCACCCGCGATGCCACGCCTGCTGCCAAGGCCAATCGGGCATTCAACGACCTGGCAACCCCTCGCGTGATCCAGGCGAGCACGCTGACCACAGCAATCACCAGCGCGCCAAGCAAAATCAGATTTCGGCGGTTTTCACTGAGAGCCTTCTCAGCCGCCTGCTCCAATTCGGCATTACGACTGCTCGTCAGCTTGACGACTTCGTCAACGGCACGACGATGCTCCTCGTATCGCTGCTTGAGGACCACCAAGGCAGCTTTTGTACGCTGTGGATCACCCGCCAGAATGGCAGGGATTAACTGCTTATCCCTGATCTGAAAATACTCAATAGCCGGTCGATATGCGGCGGCGTTCATGGCAACTGCCAATTGCCCTGGCTTCAGGCTGCGAGCCCAGTGGACATGACGCTTCTCGAAATCAACTCGCAATCCGTTACCACGTTCAATCAGGGCTGCCTGTCGTGCCGGCTCACTCTCATCCAGTAGCTGAAGCGTGAGCAGATGAGATTAAATAATATAGGCGGGGGGTGGCAGAACATCAGCAATTAAGTCCTTGCCTTCGACAATTGCTCCATACAATGGACCGTTCACCCGAACCGATTCAACCGTTCGCCAGGCCACAAAAGCAAAGGCCAGGAACAGCAACAGGAACGAACTCAGCAGCACCAGCAGCGTTTTGTTGAGGCTGAGGTTCCGAGCCGCCATTGGTGTGCCTTCGTCCTGCCAATGCTATCCCTGATCCGAGACTGGAGCGGGCAGCAGCCATGACACCAGTGAAGACCAATCCAACCAAGGGCAACATCCCCGAATGGGGACTCTCAACGCCTCCCAGCAGGGAGCCCGCCCCCTGAACCAGCCCCCCAGCGCCCTGGGTTCACTGGAGCTCTGCAGCAGGCCGGATCGCACCGGACCGTCCACCTGCCTGTCCTGGTCCAGCCAGGGGCGCAGCCGCTGGGGTGGAGGGGATCTGGAGACCGATCCCCCTGGGCAGCATCAGCGGCGGCCCATGCTCCGAACCTGCGAGGCCAAGCAGCTCCCAGGTGAGCACCTGTCGCTGGATTCCCTTGGCCCTGACCTGGAGGCTCCGGCCGGTGATGGCTGCCAGGCCAAGGGCCTCGCGGGTGGCGTCAGAGATCAACACCTGCCCCCCCTGGCTGATCGATTCCAGCCTGGCTGTGAGATTGACATTGCTTCCAATCACGCTGTACTCCGTCCGCAAATCTGAGCCAATGTTTCCCACCACGACTTCACCGGTATGCAGGGCGATACCCCTGCTGAGTTCAGGGAGGTTGTCGCCGGCTATCGCTGTGTTGACATCTTCAATGGCATGTTGCATGGCGATGGCACAACGGGCGGCACGCAGGGGGTCATCATCCCGTGACAAGGGTGCGCCAAACACCGCCATCACCGAGTCGCCCATAAACTTGTCAATTGTGCCCTGGTGTTCGGAGATCACCCGCGACATAGCGGCCAAAAAAAGATTCAGCAGGCGCACGACATCGGCGGCCGCCAAGGTCTCACTCAGGGCCGTGAAGCCGCGGATATCTGCCAACATAATGGTCACAATTCTGGCCTCGCCACCGAGTCGCAGCCCCTCCGGCATTTGCAGCAATTGATTAACGGCTTCATCAGACAAGTAGCGGCCAAAGATCTTAGTTATGAAGCGATTTCTTTCCTCAAGTATGATTGCTTGCCTTGCGATCTCCCCATGGCTACGCCGTAATTCTTCGCGGCTCTCCTGGAGGGCCTGCATTGCCATCTTTCGCAGGTTGCCATTGCGGTAGGCTTCTGAATGGTAGCGAATTCTGGCAATCAGCTCAACGGCGCTCGGGAGCTTGACCAAGTAGTCACTGGCGCCATAGCGAAAGGCCTCTGCTTTGATCTGCGGCTCCTCCTTTGATGACAGGACGATCACCGGCACGTCCCGTATTGCCTCGCAGCCTTTCAGACTCTTCAACAACTCAAGTCCATCAACTCCAGGCATCAGCAAATCCTGGAGAATCACCATGGGCTGAACAGCTGCAGCCTCTGCAAGCGCTCTGCTGGCCTCAGCGCAATGGTGCAACGCAAGGTGACTCTGGGAGCTGAGCAGCTCCCGCAGTCGCTCTGCGATGATCAACTGATCGTCGATCACAAGCACCACCACGGCTGGCCGGCGGCTGGTGGGGGCCATCACTGATCGGAACTCCAGAGGCTTGGGTCGCTCGGTCGTTTGGAGCAGGCCATTCCTGCTTCGACGCGGCCGACCATTCGCTCACTTTAGTGAGTGAAGGTGTGCCGACTGGTCTGGGCCCTGGGGGCAACAACGACCGGCCAGGGCTGCGCCATGGGGCTCCCCCCCGCTGGGGGCCTAAGGTCAACGCCCCGGTCCCGCCCTCGCCGTGCCCACTGAGCAAGCGCTGCGGGAGCAGATGGTGGCGGTGGCGCGACGCATGAACGCCTCCGGTATCAACCAGGGCACCTCCGGCAACCTCTCTGCCCGGCTGCCCGGCGGCCTGCTGATCACGCCCACCTCGCTGGCCTATGAGCGGATGGAGCCGGAGGATCTGGTGGCCCTGGATTTCGACGGGCAGCCCCTGGCTGGTGCCCCGGCAGGGCAGCGCCGGCCTTCCTCGGAGTGGCGGCTCCATGCCGACGTGCTGCGGGAGCGGCCTGAGGTGGAGGCGGTGGTGCATTGCCACTCCACCCGTGCCACCGCCCTGGCCTGCCACAGCCACGGCATCCCGAGCTTCCACTACATGGCCGCGGTGGCCGGAGGCCCCGACGTCCGCTGCGCCCCCTATGCCCTGTTCGGCACCCCCGAGCTCTCCCGGTTCGCGGTGCGGGCCCTGGAGGGGCGACTGGCCTGTCTGCTGGCTCACCACGGCCAGGTGGCCCTGGGCCGCAGCCTCGACCAGGCCCTGAACCTGGCGATCGAGGTGGAGACCCTCGCCGCCATGTACCTGGAGGCCAGCCGGCTCGGGGAGCCGCCCCTGCTCGGGGAAGCCGAGATGGCGCGGGTGCTGGCGCAGATGCGCGCCCTGCTGTACGGCGGCTAGGGCTGTGGGGCCCTGGGGTGACTGCGGCCCAGCCACAGGCCCAGGCTCCCCCAGAGCAGCACCAGCCCCAGGCAGAAGCCAGTCCAGCTGCCCAGGCCCCAGCCGCTGATCGCCAGGGGGGCGATCACGGTGATGACGCCGCCGGCGATGAAGGGCTGCAGGATCAGCTGCTTGATCGAGAAGGGGGTGAGCGCGTCGCCCACATCCGCCGGATCCACCATGTTGAGCAGCAACAGACCACTGGCCGCCACCCCTGTGGCCTGGCCGAACTCCACCAGGCCCCGCTCGAACCAGTTTGGCGGCAGGATCCGGGGCGCCAGCAGCAACACCACCGCCACATTCCAGAGCAGGCCTGCCACCGCCAGCACGGTGAGTGGCAACCATTGCTGCCCCAGCAGGGCCAGATCCAGGCAGGCGGTGGCGGCGGTGATCAACAGATCGGCGGCCAGGGTGCCGACCCGGCTCTGCACGGCCGGGGTCACCCAGTGGGCACGGCTCGTTGTCTCCAGCACCAGCCGCACCAGCAGCGAGCCCAGCAGCGCCAGGGGGAACACCGGCAGCCCATCGATCACCAGGGCGAAGCCGCCCCCCAGGCGGGCCGAGAGCAGCTGCAGGCAGCCCAGCATCAGCACCCCCAGCAGCACAGCGGTGCCGGTGAGGGCCAGGTTGGGCAGCCACACCTTCAGCCCCTGGATCAGATCCGCCAGCGAAACCCTGGTGGTTGGCGGCGGTTCCCTGGACGCCGTGGCGGCGATGGCCGGCAGGGCGGCGGTCAGCGGCTGGTTGAGCTCCTGGGCCATCGGCAGGGTGCTGGCCAGCAGCCAGCGGCGGCTGCGGCCCAGCACCACCACCAGACCGCCCACGAGGGTGGCCGTGAGCAGGCCCACCGTGGCCAGCGCCAGCCCGAGCGATTCGCCGCTCTCCAGCCCCAGCCGGGCGTAGGCGGGACCCATCGCGGCGGCCGACCCGTGGCCGCCCTCATAGGCCACTTCGATCAGGGCCGCCATCACCGGCGGGGCTCCCATCAGGGGCCCGAGCACCAGCAGCACCGCCACCCCGCCCACCATGAACTGGCCGAAGGCCAGGGTGAGGGCCAGCAGCAGCTGGGAGGCCACCGGTCGCCAGAGGGCGCCGATGCGGGGCAGGGGCTTGCCCAGCAGCAGGGCGCCGAACACCAGGGTGAGCAGCACCAGCGGCAGTTCGCTCCAGAAGTCGATCACCCCCTGGGGCAGTAGCGGCAGCGGGCCGGAGGGGGCGATCAGCAGGCCCAGGGCACCGGCCAGCAGGGCCTCCGGCACGCCCCAGCGCGTCATGCCCACTGCCTTGCCGGCTGCGGTGCCGATCAACAGCAGCACGGTGAGGGCCGCCAGGGCCAGAAGGATCGTCACAGGCCGAAGTGGCGGCGGAAAAAGGCTTCGGTGCGCTCCAGCACCGTGATCAGCGTGGCGCTGCTGCGGAAGCCGTGGCCTTCGCCCTCGAAGCGGTGCACCTCCACCGGAATGCCGTTGGCCTCCAGGGCCGCGGCCATGGCATCAGTTTGATCCGGCGGCACCACCCGGTCGTCGAGGCCTTGGAACAAAATCACCGGGCAGCGGATGCGCCCGGCATGACGCAGCGGCGAACGGGCTTCGTAGGTGGCCCTTGCCTCGGGCCATGGCCCCACCAGCCCGTCGAGGTAGCGGGCCTCAAACCGGTGGGTTTCGGCAGCCAGGGCGCTGAGGTCGCCCACGCCATAGCGGCTGGCGCCGGCGCGGAACACCTCGGTGAAGCAGAGCGCCGCCAGGGTGGTGAACCCACCGGCGCTGCCGCCCTCGATCGCGATGCGGTCGGCGCTGGCCTTGCCGGCCGCCACCAGGGCCGTGGCGGCGGCGGCGCAGTCGGCCACATCCACCACGCCCCACTGGCGATCGAGCCGCTCGCGGTAGGCCCGCCCGAAGCCCGTGGAGCCGCCATAGTTCACATCCACGACACCCCAGCCGCGGCTGGTCCAGAACTGAATCCCCAGGCTCAGGCCCCGGCGCGCCATGCCCGTGGGTCCGCTGTGGTTCTTCACCAGCAGCGGCGCCTCCGGGTGCGCCCCTGCTGCCGGTGGATAGAACCAGGCATGGGTGCGCTGGCCGCCGTGGCCCTCGAACCAGAGGGGCTCCGGCCTGCTGATGGCGTCCGGCGCCAACGGACAGGGGGCCATCGGTGTGTGGTGCAGCGCGCCGCTGGCCAGCTCCAGGCTGAGCAGGCCCTCGGGGGTGGTGGGGTTGCTGGCCACGGCCACCAGCCGGCCGTTCTCGGCACTCAGGCCCGCCAGGTCGTCGAAGGGCACAGCCAGGGGCTGCCAGGCGCTGCCCGGTGCGGCGGGATCGGGCGCCTCCAGCAGCACCCTCCCCAGTTCCCAGGCGCCTTCGCGGCAGGCGGCCGCCAGCAGCTGCGTGCCGTCCCAGGCGGTGGTGCGCATGCCGTACACCCACTGGGGCATGGCGAATTCAGCTGCCATCGGCAGCAGGGGGCGCCAGTTGCCTGTGGTGGTGCCGAGCAGCTGCAGGTTCCAGAAGCCCGAGGCATCGCTCGCCGCCACCAGTTGATCGGGCCCGATCCACAGGGGCTGGACCATCGAGAGTCCTGGGGCCTCGACGAGCCCCGCGCCCGGCCCGCCCGGCCTGGAGCCCGCCACCTGGCGCGGGGTCTCCAGGGGGCCGTCGGCCCGAACCGTCGCCAGCCAGAGGCTGCTGCGCTCCCAGGGCATGCAGGGCTGCTCCCATGCCAGCCAGGCCAGCTGGGCTCCATCGGGGCTGAGCACGGCATAGCCGCAGAAGTCGGCGGGCTGGTGCAGCAGCTCGGGTTCCCCGCCCGTCAGCGGCACCGCCACCAGGTGGTCGCGACCGCCCTGCTCCATCACGCCGATCCAGCGGGCGCGACCGCAGTCGATCAGGCCGTCGGCAAACGCGCGGCCGGCATCGGGCGCGGTCAGGCGCTGGGGCTCGCCGCCAGGGGCACCGGTGTGCGGATCGAGGGGGCGGTGCCAGAGGCAGCGATCGCCGTCATCCACCCACACCAGATCAGGGCCCTCCACCGCGTACACCCCACCGCCGTACCCATGCACCCGGCTGCGCAGGTTCCACTCCCCCGGGGTGAGCTCGATGGCCGCCTCGGGCTGGGCGGGCGGAGCAACCAGCAGGGTGGTGCGGCCCCGCTCCTGGGGGCGCTGCTCCAGCCAGAACAGACGTCCGCCCCGCAGCAGCGGTTCCCTGACACTCGGGGTACGGCCCACCACCAGCTCGACGGAGAGTGGCTGCCCGTACCGCGCAGGCAGGGGATCTGCCGGGAGTCGCTGATCCGCCACGCCGCATCGCTCCTGGGCACCAGCCCTACACTTTTCCTACGTTTCTAGGTGAGCCCTTGGCGCGCAGCTTCGCCCAGATGGCCCGCACGGCAGAGCAGGTCGGCCGTGGGGTGCAGGTGCCCAAGGTGGCGATGGAGAACCCGCCGTTCCCCGTCCACAAGCTGGGGGATCAGGTGCTGCGCCAGCCCGCCAGGCGCATCAGCAAAGTGGACGAGTCAGTGCGGGAGCTGGCCCGCGACATGTTGCGCACCATGTACTCCGCCAAGGGCATCGGTCTGGCGGCGCCCCAGGTGGGGATTCACAAGCAGTTGCTGGTGATCGACCTGGAGCCCGACAACGGGGCAGCCCCCCCGATGGTGCTGATCAATCCGGAGATCACCAGCTTCGGTGCCGCCATCGACACCTACGAGGAGGGTTGCCTGAGCATTCCCGGGGTGTATCTCAATGTGGTGCGCCCATCGGTGGTGGAGGTGAGCTTCCGCGACGAGCACGGCCGGCCCCAGAGGATCAAGGCCGATGGCCTTTTGGCCCGCTGCATCCAGCACGAGATGGACCACCTCAATGGGGTGCTGTTCGTGGACCGAGTCACCGATGAGCTGAGCCTGAACGAGGAGCTGACGGAGAAGGGCTTCGATCGGGCCGCTGTGCACTCCATCCGCTGAGGTCTTTCCAGACATGCCGATGAAACCTCTGGCGGGGCTGTTCCTCGCCCTCGCCTGCGTGCTCGGGATCGCCGCCACCGGCTCGGTGTTCGAGCTGGCCTACGGCGATCCCGATCTGGGCCTGGCCACCACCCGCTGGATCCTGGGCGCCAGCCTGCCCGGCACCGTCGTGGCCCTGCTGGTGGCGATCCGGATCAACAAACCGGCCTGATCCCCACTGGCCTGCCTCGGATGGGGTGCATACGATTTCTCCACCCTCGCTCCGAGCCCTGTGTCGCGCCTAATTGGTCTGCGCCAGCGCAACGCTCCGCGCCAGCGCAATGTCCTGCGCCGGTGCAATGTCCTGCGCCGGTGCAACGGCCTGGGCCAGCCCCGATGCCTTGCCCCTGTGGTCGCTGCGGTGCTGGCCCTCCCCCTGGCTCCCATGGGCGCCAGCGCCGCCAGCGGCGCGCTCTTCCAGGCCCTGCCGCTGGAACAGACCCGCTTCGTGCTCGTCGCCGCCCCCATCGGCGATGGCCGAAGGGCCCAGCTCAACATCTACGAACAGGTGCGCAGCACCCGCCCCTGCTTCGCCGTGTCCGGCCAGAACCCTGCGGCGGTCAATCCGCTGCTGGCCAGCTTCGATTTCACCGGCATCTGCGGTCGCTACATCGATGCCAATGGCTATTCATTGCGGGTGGGCGACGCCGATCTGGCCACCAGTTACCGCCTGTCGGTGCTGCGCACCAATGAGGACACCGTGCTGATGGCCCTGCCCACCAAGGCAGGTGCTGGTCCGGAGCTGGTGGTGGCCCGCACCCAGGGCACAGGTGGTGGCTTCCTGCAGCTGGTGTTCGAGCCGGGCTGGGAACTCAAGCGGCGGGCCTTCGGTGGACGGGCGCTCGGCCATGTGTACCTCTTCCGAGGCTCCTGGCCTGACACCCCGGCCGGCACCAACGCCCCCCAGGCCTCCGTGCCAGTGACAGGGCCAGTGCCGCTGCCCGTGACCGGGGCAGTGGTCGTGCCAGCGGTCGTGCCAGTGCCCGCCGCGCCTCCCCGCCTGCGTTGAGGCAGCTCTGACGCGCTTGCTACATTGGTTAGCTCTGTGCGCCCATCTGCTCGTTCATGACCCAGGTCACCGTCGGCGAAAACGAAGGCATCGAGTCGGCGCTGCGCCGCTTCAAGCGGCAGGTGTCCAAGGCGGGCATCTTCGCCGACCTGAAGCGCCTGCGTCACCACGAAACCCCCACCGAGAAGTACAAGCGCAAGGCCCAGCAGCGCCGTCGCCGCCGCTGAGGCCTGGGCCCAGCGCTCCTGCCCCCCTCAGGCTTCGGCCGCCAGGTCGAAGGAGCGAAAGCTGAGGGCTTCACCGATGTCAGCGGCTGACACCTGACAGCGGGCTTCCAGGTCGGCCATGGTGAGGGCGACCCGCAGCAGCCGCTCGGCGCCCCGGGCGCTGATCTGGCGCTGGCTGACGGCTGCTTCCCAGAGCTTCAAGGCCTGCGGCTCCAGGTTCAGCACCTGCCGCAGCGCCGCTGCCGGCAGGGCAGCGTTGCCGCAGCCCCCCGGATTGCGCTGGGCCATGCGCCCGCGGGCCGCCACCACCTTCGCCGCCACCTCGGCCGTTGCTGTGGACTGGCGGAACTCCGGCCGATCCTCGACGCGGTAGCGGGCTCCGAGGTCGTGGCCAGAGAGGCGGCGCATCACCACCTGCAGGTCGATCCGATCCAGCAGGGGGCCCGAGAGACGGCTCCAGTAGCGGCGCCTCAGCCCTTCACCGCAGCGGCAGCTGGCGCCGGGCTCGCCAAACCAGCCGCAGGGGCAGGGATTGGTGGCGGCCACCAGGGTTGTGCGGCAGGGGAACTGGCTGCGATGGCGCGCGCGGCTGATCCAGACCCGGCCCTCCTCCAGCGGCTGGCGCAGCTGGTCCAGCACGGGCCGGCGAAACTCGGCCAGCTCATCGAGAAACAGCACGCCGCGGTGGGCCAGGGCCAGCTCACCCGGGCGGGGGACGGTGCCACCGCCGATCAGGGCGGCCGCGGTGCAGCTGTGGTGGGGGCTGCGAAAGGGTCGCTGCCGCACCAGGGCCTCGCGGCCCTGCAACAGGCCGGCCACGGACTGAATCGCCGTCACCTCCAGGGCCTCCGGGGTGCTGAGCGGCGGCAACAGACCGGGCAACCGCTGGGCCAGCATCGTCTTGCCACTGCCCGGCGGGCCCACCAACAGCAGGTGATGGCCCCCGGCGGCGGCCAGTTCCAGGGCACGCCGTCCGTGCCACTGGCCGCAGACATCGGCCAGATCGGGGGAGCTGGGCTGGAACCCCGCTTGGAGGGCCGGGAGCCTGGGCCGCTGCGGCGTGGGCAGATCGCCCCGCAGCAGTGCCACGGCCTCCGCCAGATGGTCGGCCGCCCAGATGGCGAGGCCCTCCACCAGGGCGGCCTCGCCACCGTTGGCGACCGGCACCAGCAAGGCGCGGGCCCCCGCGGCCCGGGCGGCCAGGGCCACCGGCAGCACGCCGCGCACCGGCCGGAGCTGGCCGTCCAGCCCCAGTTCCCCCAGGCTCCACACCCCCTCCAGGTGGTCCGGCGCCAGCTGGGCGCTGGCCAGCAGCAGCCCCAGGGCGATCGGCAGATCGAAGCTCGGCCCCTCCTTGCGCAGGTCGCCCGGCGCCAGGTTCACCACCACCCGGGTGAGCGGCATCGTCAGCCCGGCATGGCGCAGGGCCGAGCGCACCCGCTCGCGGGCCTCCTGCACGGCGGCATCGGCCAGTCCGACCACCGCCAGCCCCGGCAACCCCGGGGCGATGGCCACTTCCACCGTGATGGCCAGCGCCTCCAGCCCCACCAGCGCCCCGCTGCTGCACCGTGCCAACATCACCTTGAGGGTTCACTGCCTCAGGAGTTCCACCTGCCGTCTCGACCCCGACCACCCCATGTCAGACGCCACCGCTCCCTGGCCGGTCCAGGACACGATCTTCGGCAAGATCCTGCGGGGGGAGATCCCCTGTGATCAGGTGCATACCGACGAGCGCTGCATCGCCTTCCGCGATGTGGCCCCCCAGGCGCCGGTGCACGTGCTGGTGATCCCGCGGGAGCCCGTGGTGAACCTGGCGACGGCCGACGACAGCCACGCGGAGCTCCTGGGCCATCTGCTGCTGGTGGCGGCCCGAGTGGCACGCCAGGAGGGGCTGGAGGGGTTTCGCACCGTGATCAACTCCGGCACTGAAGCCGGGCAGACGGTGTTCCATCTGCATGTGCACCTGCTCGGCGGTCGCCCCCTGGCCTGGCCACCGGGCTGAGGCCGCCGCGGCTTCCAGCGGCAGCGGCGACAATGGCGGGGTCTGGCTCGTTCTATGAATCCCCTGAAGGCCCTTCGCAGCCAGCTCGGCAAGCTGCAGCGCCTGGCCCAGCCCTACTTCCTGCCCCTGGAGGACACCAGCGCCTGGCAGTTCCTGCTGTTGCTGCTGGCCCTGCTGGCCGTGGTGGTGGGCTGCACACTGCTGCTGCTCACGGGCGCCCTGCAGCTCACGGGCGCCCTGATTCCTGACCTGCGCAGCCGCTTCCTGCCCGGGGTGCCCGAGCAGGTGGCGGCCATCTGGGGAAGTCCCGCCGGGGTGGTGGTGATGGTGCTCACCGCCGCAGGCCTCGGCTGTTTCGGCGCCCTGCGGGGCAAGCTGCGCCAGGGGCGCTGGCGACCCTGGCTGCTGCTGGGGGTGATTGTGCTGTTAATCCTGGTGATCAATGGCATCAATGTGGGCATCAGCTATATCGCCCGGAATGTTGATAACAGCCTGGTGGCCTACAAGGCCGATGCCTTCTGGCAAACCGTGGCGATCTACGCCTTCTGCCTGATCCTTGCCCTGCCGATCCGCGCCCTTCAGAGCTATCTGATCCCCAAGCTGGGGCTGCTTTGGCGCCAATGGCTGAGCAGCCGTCTGCTGGGTCGCTATCTCACCAACCGGGCCTACTACGTACTCAAT
>JBJTWP010000127.1:0-4479 GCA_046081805.1 Cyanobacteriota bacterium | reverse complement strand
CTCAGCAGCCCTGGTGGAGCACGCCGGGGCCGATCTGATCCTGGTGGGCGACTCCCTGGCGATGGTGGTGCTGGGCCATTCCACCACCCTGCCGGTCACCCTCGACGAGATGCTCCACCACACCCGCGCTGTGGGCCGGGGGGTGGCCGCGGTGTGTGGACCGCAGCGGCAGCCCCTGCTGATCACCGACCTGCCCTTCCTCAGCTATCAGTGCGGTCCGGATCAAGCCGTGGCCGCGGCAGGCCGGGTGCTGAAGGAAACCCCCGCCGTCGCCGTGAAGCTGGAGGGAGCCGAACCCGAAACCCTCCTGGTGATCGACCGCATGGTGCGCTGCGGCATCCCGGTGATGGGCCACATCGGGCTCACCCCCCAGAGCGTGCATCACCTGGGCTACCGGCGCCAGGGCACCGATCCCGCCAGCCAGGAACGGCTCTGTCGTGAGGCCCACGGGCTGGCCCGGGCGGGCTGTTTCGCCCTGGTGCTCGAACATGTGCCCGAGGCCCTGACCGAGCGGTTGCGCACCGAGCTCAGCCTGCCGCTGATCGGCATCGGTGCCGGCAGCGGCTGCGACGGCCAGGTGCGCGTCACCGCCGATCTGCTCGGTCTCACCACCCAGCCGCCGCCATTCAGTCCGCCGCTGCTGCCGGGTCGCCAACTGGCGGTTGAGGCCCTGCGCCGTTGGATTGCGGAGCAACATCATCCCACCATGCCAGCAACGACCGCAGCACCACATTGCTCAGCGCCAGCCCCGCCGGATCGCTGAGCCGCCAGCGCGGTCCCTCCACCAGCAGCAGCCCGCCCTGGCGAAAGCGCTGCAGCCGCCGCTCCAGCTGGCCGTGCAGCCGTCGCACCGCCGCCGGCTCCAGCCCCTGCTGGGCCAGCAGCCCCGGCAGGTGGACCCCCTCGCGGCGCCGCAGCCCCACCAGCAGCCGCTCATCCAGTGGCAGGCCGGCCGGGCTGGAGGGCGAGGTCACCATGGTTCTCTCCGGCGGCCCTGACGCCGCCAGGCGCTCCTCCAACCATTGGCGGTAGGCCTCCCGCGTGCGCGGCCGGGCCTCCCGCACGCCCCAGGGCGCCGCCGTGGCCCCCATCCCGAAGCCCCACCAACCCGCTCCGCTCCAGTACACCCGGTTGTGGCGGCAGGCATGGCCTGGCAGGGCGTAGTTGGAGATCTCGTAGTGGCCGTAGCCGCCGCGGCTGAGCTCGACCTGGGTGAGCTCCATCAGATCGGCCGCCAGCTCGGCCTCCGGCAGGTCGAGCTGACCCTGCTGCTGCCACCGCGCAAACACCGTGCCCGGCTCGATCGTGAGGTCGTACACCGAGAGGTGGGGAGGTGCCAGGGCGATGGCCTGCTCCAGCTGGGATTGCCACTGCCCCTGCCCCTGCCCCGGCACCGCCTGGATCAGGTCGAGGTTCCAGCTGACCAGTCGGCCCTGGCCGCGGGCCTCCGCCAGCCACAGGGCCGCCTCCAGGAGATCAGCGCGCCGGTGGCGGCGACCGAGCCGCTCCAGCACCCCATCGTCGAAGCTCTGGCCCCCCAGGCTCACCCGGTTCACCCCCGCGGCCAGGTAGGCGGCCAGCCGCTCCCGATCGAAGCTGGCCGGATCGAGCTCCAGGGTGATCTCCGCCCCGGGCGCGATCCCGAACCGCCGCCGCAGCGCCCCAAGCAGGCGGCGCACCTGGGCCGGATCGAGCAGCGAGGGCGTGCCCCCCCCGACGTAGACCGTGCTCAGGGGCGGGCCCCCCGGGCTGGCGCGGATCTCCGCCTCCAGCAGCTCCAGATAGGCGGCGATGGCCTGGGCCCCCGGCTGCCCCCGGGTCGCGCCGGCCCGGTCGCCCAGGGGCACCACCGGGAAATCGCAATAGAAACAGCGCCGATGGCAGAAGGGAATGTGCAGGTAGGCGCTGCGGGGGGCGGGCGACACGGGCGGTAACCCCAACGGGCGAAAGGCGCCGGAATCAGGCATGCTGCCTGGCTGATCGGCCGGGCAGTTCCAGCGCAGCAGCCATGGTGGACTCCCTGATCCTGGTTCTGTTTCTGGTGTCCGGCGCGGCGGCCGGCTGGTTGGGGGTGGATCTGCTGCCCGAGCAGCTGCTGATCCAGGTGAACAACCCGGAGGGCCTGCGCACCGTGCTGGCGGGTTTCGGGGCGTTCTTCGGGCTGATCGCCGGTTTCCTGTTCCAGCAGCTGCGCCGCAAGCTGATGCAGCAGGTGCGCACCATGCCCACCGAGCTGCTGATCAGTCGGGCCGTGGGTTTGATCCTGGGGCTGCTGGTGGCCAACCTGCTGCTGGCGCCGATCCTGCTGCTGCCCCTTCCCTGGGAGGTGGTGTTCGTGAAGCCGGTGGCCGCGATCCTCAGCAACGTGTTCTTCGGCGTGTCGGGCTACAACCTGGCTGAGGTGCATGGCCGCACCCTGCTGCGGCTGTTCAGCCGCGGCGACAGCGAGGCCCTGCTGGTGGCCGACGGGGTGCTCCAGCCCGCCACCGCCAAGATCCTCGACACCAGTGTGATCATCGACGGCCGCATCCGGGGGCTGCTCGATTCCGGCCTGCTGGAGGGCCAGGTGATCGTGGCCCAGTGTGTGATCGATGAGCTGCAGACCCTGGCCGACTCGTCGAAGGCCGAGAAGCGCGCCCGGGGGCGGCGCGGCCTGAAGCTGCTCAGCGAACTGCGCGAGCAATACGGCCGCAGGCTGGTGGTGAACAGCACCCGTTACGAGGGCAACGGCGTCGACGACAAGCTGCTCAAGCTCACCGCCGACACCGGCGGCACCCTGCTCACCGCCGACTACAACCTGGCCAAGGTGGCCGAGGTGCAGGACCAGCGCGTGCTGAACCTCAGCGAACTGGTGATTGCCCTGCGGCCGGAGGTGCAGCCCGGCGATGAGCTCCAGCTCAAGATCGCCCGCGAGGGCAAGGAGCCCCATCAGGGGGTGGGCTACCTCGATGACGGCACGATGGTGGTGGTGGAGGGCGCTAGCCAGCGCATCGGGCAACGGGTGCCGGTGATCATCACCGGAGCCCTGCAGAACCCCACCGGCCGGATCGTATTCGCCCGCAGTGACGGGGATCCCGCCACCGCCTCGGCCCAAAGCGGTGATGGGCCCGCACCGAAGCGTCGCCGCAGCGCCAAGGCCGGGGCCACGGCCAGCCCGGATCCGGACGCCACGAACCCCCGCTAGGCTCCAGCCCAGTGCCTGGCGAGAAGCTGCGGATGTCGGTGTCAGCCCCCTACTACGGCGATTCCGCCGTCATGCGCACCCCCCCGCCGGACCTGCCCTCGCTGCTGCTCAAGGAGCGCATCGTCTACCTGGGCTTGCCGCTGTTCAGCGACGACGACGCCAAGCGGCAGATGGGCATCGACGTGACCGAACTGATCATCGCCCAGCTGCTCTACCTGGAGTTCGATAACCCGGAGAAGCCGATTTTCTTCTACATCAACTCCACCGGCACCAGCTGGTACTCCGGTGATGCGATCGGCTTCGAAACCGAGGCCTTCGCCATCGCCGACACCCTCCGCTACGTGAAGCCGCCGGTGCACACCATCTGCATCGGCCAGGCCATGGGCACCGCCGCCATGATCCTCAGCGCCGGCACCAAGGGGCACCGCGCCGCCCTGCCCCACGCCTCGATCGTGCTGCACCAGCCCCGCAGCGGCGCCCGCGGCCAGGCCAGCGACATCCAGATCCGGGCCAAGGAGGTGCTGCACAACAAGCAGACCATGCTGGAGATGCTCTCCACCAACACCGGCCGCAGCGTCGAGCTGCTGGCCAAGGATTCCGATCGCATGACCTATCTCACCGCCCAGGAGGCGGTGGAGTACGGCCTGATCGACCGGGTGCTCACCAGCCAGAAGCAGCTGCCCGCTCCCCTCACCGCCGCGGCCGGCGGTGTCAGCCCCGGCAACCCCGGCATCAGCTGACACGGCAGCACTCCCGCGGCCCCACCCCTGATCCACCCCTCCACCACCGGCTCTCACCGCAACCGCCATGCCCATCGGCACCCCCAGCGTTCCCTACCGCCTGCCCGGCAGCCAGTACGAGCGCTGGGTCGACATCTACACGCGCCTGGGCGTGGAGCGGATCCTGTTCCTGGGCTCCGAGGTGAACGACGCCATCGCCAACAGCCTGGTGGCGCAGATGCTCTACCTGGATTCGGAGGACAACTCCAAGCAGATCTAACTGTACATCAACTCGCCGGGCGGCTCGGTGACCGCCGGCCTGGCGATCTACGACACGATCCAGTACGTCAAATCTGACGTGGTGACCATCTGTGTGGGCCTTGCCGCCTCGATGGGCGCCTTCCTGCTGGGGGCCGGCACCAAGGGCAAGCGCCTGGCCCTGCCCCACAGCCGGATCATGATTCACCAGCCCCTGGGCGGCACCAGCCAGCGCCAAGCCAGCGACATTGAGATCGAGGCGCGCGAAATCCTGCGCCTCAAGGACATGCTCAACCAGTCGATGGCGGACATGACCGG
>JBJTWP010000126.1:0-3482 GCA_046081805.1 Cyanobacteriota bacterium | reverse complement strand
CGCCATCCTGGCGGCAGCTCTCGAGGCCGACCACGGTGGCCCCTGCCCAGTTCCGCGCCCTGTTCACCACGCCCTACGGCGCCCCGGGGCCGAGCGAGGCCCAGTGGCGGGAGCTCTATGCCGACGACGTGCACTTCAGCGACCCCACCCAGGAGCGCCAGGGGATCGCCGCCTACATCGCCGCCCAGGAGGGCCTGCTGAAGCGCTGCGACGACACCTATCTCACCCCCGGCGCGATCGCGATCGAGGGGGACGCTGCCTTCGTGGAGTGGGAGATGGGCCTGAAGATCAGGGGCATCGAGTTTGTGTATCCAGGCACCACCCGGCTGCTGT
Organism: Cyanobacteriota bacterium; assembly: GCA_046081805.1. GTDB lineage: Bacteria > Cyanobacteriota > Cyanobacteriia > PCC-6307 > Cyanobiaceae > UBA5018. Next base: position 3,149 of record JBJTWP010000126.1, on the reverse strand, counting down.
TCAATGGCGCTGGCAAGATCCGCGATCACCGCGACTACTTCGATTTCGTGGGGCCCACCTTCGAGCCGGTGCCGCTGATCGGCGGCTTCGTGCGCTGGCTCTACGGCCGCTTCGTGGGCTGATCGGTCAGGCTGGAAGCCGAGCCTTGGCCCTGAATCCGATGCGTGCGCGCCCGTTCACCGCAAAGCTGCTGAGCGGCCTGGCGGCCCTGGTGCTGCTGCTGGCCGGCGGGGCCCCGGCCTGGGCGGCGTTCACCCTGCCGCCCCTTCCCTACGCCACCGACGCCCTGGAGCCGGCGATCGACGCCACCACGATGACCCTCCATCACGACCGCCACCATGCGGCCTATGTGGCGAACCTCAACGCCCAGATCGAGGCCAACCCGCCACTGGCCGAGCTCAGCCTCGAGGCGCTGCAGCGGCAGATCCCGCGCTTCCCGGCGGCGGTGCGCACAGCCGTGCGCAACAACGGTGGCGGCCACTGGAACCACAGCCAGTTCTGGGCGGTGATGGCCCCACCCGGGCAGGGCGGCGAGCCCTCGACCGAGCTGCTGGCGGCGATCGACACCGGCTTCGGCTCGCTGGAGGCGATGCAGCGCCAGTTCAACCAGGCGGCCGCGGCACGGTTCGGCTCGGGCTGGGCCTGGCTGATCCGCAGACCCAACGGGGCCCTGGCGATCACCAGCACCGCCAACCAGGACAACCCCCTGATGAACCTGCCCGACATCGAGGCGGGCACGCCGCTGCTGGGGCTGGATGTGTGGGAGCACGCCTACTACCTCACGTACCAGAACCGCCGCCCCGACTACATCGCCGCCTGGTGGCAGCTGGTGAACTGGAACGAGGTGAACCGCCGCTTCGCGGCAACCCAGCCCTGAGCCGGCACGCTCGGCAGACCGCAACCGCCTAGCCCAGCTCCAGGCAGGCCAGGCCGTAGACATCCCGCAGCGACACGGCTGGCACCTCACCGCGGTACATGCGCATGGTGGTGCCGACCGGCCGGAACTGCAGCCGCTCCAGCAGCGGTGCCACGGCGGGGTTGGCGCCGGGCGCATCGATCAGCACCACGCCGGGATGGCCATGCAGCAGGCCCCGCAGGAGCAGGTCGGCCGCATCAGGGGTCTCGGCCATGAGCGGGCCGATCCGCCAGCCCTCGCCGCGGGCCAGCAGGCAGGGCCGGATTCGGCCGAAGCCATGGCAATCGCCGGCGGCATCGATCAGGGCCAACACCGAACCGGCGGGGTGGTGAAGCCACTGGCTGAGGAAGTGGGGGCGCGGGCTGGGTTCGCGCTGGGCATCGAAGCACTGCACGGCCCGCTCGGGAATGGCACCATCGGCCAGCAGCTGCCAGCCCTCGCTGGAGGCCGGGGCGGGGATGGCGCCATCGCTGATTCCCTGCCAGCGGGTGGTGGGAGAAGCGGGCGTAAACCCCCAGGAGGCGTAGTCGTCGAGGCGATCCGGGGCGGCCTCCAGGCCGATGCAGGGCAGATCGGCGAGGTGGGCCAGGGCGTGACGCCAGAGCTGCAGGCCATAGCCCCGGCCCCGCCACTGGGGCCGCACCAGGTAGAGGCCGAGGAAGCCGTAGGCGGCGTTGTAGCGCACGCCGGTGATGCATCCGATCCGCTCCCGGCCGAGCCAGCCCACCCAGATGCCCTGCCGATCGGTGTGGCGGTAGATGGCCACATCGCCGCTGCCGGGGGCGAAGCCCTCCTGGCGGGCCCAGTCGGTCACGGCGACGATATCCCCCTTCTGCAGAGGCTGGATGCGGAGCAAGACGGTCATCGCGGCCATGCACCCTTCACCATGCTGTCGGCGCAGGCGCAAGGCAAGCGCGCACGGCCCAGGGCCCAGCGGCACCGGCCTGCCGAAGCGCCAAACCTGGCAGGACGCTCTGCCGATCAATCCAGGCCAGCAGGATGGAGTGGTTCAGGCGAGCTTCTGGCGCGAGAGCTCGCGGAAGGCGTCATTGAGCAGCACCACCTCATCGAAGGATTGCTCCAGCTGCTTCAGCCGGGCCGGATCGAAGACCGGGTCCAGATCAAAGCTGAGAACCGGGCGGATCCCCTCCGGCACCTGCAGAAAATCGTGGAGTTTGCGCACCATTCCGCGCGACTCTGCGAGCGCCACCTGCAGCTTGGCCGCTTCCGTCTCGAACGCCGACAGCGCCTCCTCCAGCTGGGGGATCGAGGGCTCCAGCAACTCATTGCCCTGGGCCTTGGCAAGCGTTTGCGCCGCTGCCTGGTGCAGCTGCCGCAACGTGTCGAGGGCAGCGCGGGTCCAGGCAACCTCCCGCAGGCATTCCAGGGCCGCCCGCGTGGCCCGGGCCTCCACCGCCAGATCCCCCACCATCGTGATGCCGTCCGCCTGCAGAAACCGTGCCACGCCGCTGTTGCTGCGCAGGCCGCTCAGCACCGCGGGCGGATTCAGGCAGCGCTGAATGGTCTCCAGCTCAGCAGCGTCGGCCCCGTCATCAATCAGTTCCAGCGTCAGGGCGATCCGGGGCTGGGCCATGTCGCTCGCCAGCAGCAACCCGGCGGCCGTCAGCAACACTGGCCAGAAGAGAAGGGCCAGCACCGCCAGCACCAGTGCGCAACCGGCTGCTGAGCCGCCGTTCTGGTCCGCCATGGCCGCAGACTAGATCCACCGTCCAATCGGCCCATGGAACAAACCCTCAAAGGCGTGGCCTACGTGAGTGTCTGGGTGCTGGTCTGGGGCACCGTCGCCTCCCTCGCTGACTACGTGCTGCTGGCACGCGACACCTACGCCCCGGGAACCCCTGGTCAGATCATCACCTTCGTCTCCTATGGCGTCGCCTGCGTGGTGCTGGCCGTGCGCCTCTCCTCCCGCTTTCTCCACGACAAGCAGGCCTGAGCGGGGTCCAGCTGAGGGGACCTGGTGGTGCTGATCCGGAGGTGCTGAGCCGGTTGCGCCGACGGCCAGGTTGCGGTGAACAGGTTGCGGTGAGCAGATGCTCACATCACGACGCTTGGCAGCCTGCTTCACGCCTGGCTAATGCGGGAGGGTCGTGTTGTGATCTCCCGAGCCATGGCGCTCACTGCGGTCGCGGGTCCCCATGGCACCTGTCACAACCACCCATGGGGCCACCCATGGGGCCACCCACGGCTGTGGATCAGCTATTGATCCCCATGG
>JBJTWP010000125.1:0-8675 GCA_046081805.1 Cyanobacteriota bacterium | reverse complement strand
CGCTGCTGCTGGCGCTGGTGTCGCTTGTGCTGCTGCTGCGGCTGCGCTGGGGCGTGCTGCCCCTGATCGGGGTGGCGGCGGCCCTGGGGGTGCTGCGGGGTGTGATGCTGCTGGTTCGCTAAGTCCGATGGTGTGCCGCCGCCGTGTCCCGATCCCCAGCTGCCGCGCCTGCTGGAGCGGATCGAGCAGCAGTTGCTGCCGCAGCTTCTGCTCCGCAGCGTGCATCCCCACGACCCGGTCCGCGTGCTGCAGTTGCCGCAGCCCTGGCGGATCCTGGGCTGCGGCAACTATGCCGCCGTGGTGAACCATCCCCACCACCCCCAGCTGGTGGTGAAGGTGTACGCCCCTGGGCGCCATGGCCTGCGCGAGGAAGTCGAGGTGTATCGCCGCATCGGCTCCCATCCAGCCTACTCGGAGTGCTACCACGCGGGGGAGCGCTACCTGGTGCTCAGGCGCCTGCAGGGCACCACTCTCTACGACTGCCTGCGCCAGGGCCTGCCCATTCCGCTCCGCGCCATCCACGACGTGGACCAGGCCCTTGTCTACGCCCGCAACCGCGGCCTGCATGGCCACGATGTGCACGGCCGCAACGTGATGCTCCACGACGGGCGCGGCCTGATCGTGGACATCTCCGACTTCCTCGATCCGGAACCCTGTAGCGCCTGGCGCGACCTGCGCCTGGCCTACTTCCTGCTCTACCGGCCCCTGATCGCCCCGCTGCGGCTGCGCGCTCCCGCCCCCCTGCTCCATGGGGTGCGCAAGGCCTATCGCCTCTACCGAAAACTCAGGGGGCGGCGAGGCGAGCACTGAGCTCCGCTGCCAGTCCAAGCTGCTGGGCCGTGAGTTGCCACAGCTCCTCCGCCAGGGCGTCGCAGCGGGCTTCGGCACTGGGTGTGCTCTGCTCGAAATGCCGCCGGCCCGGCCCCAGCACCCGGTTGCTCCAATACTCGAACGGTTCGGGTTGCTCCGGGGTGCTGGTGGCCAGGCCCGCCAGCAGGGCGCCTGCTCGCTCGGGCGTTTCGGTGAGGCGCAGCAGGTCGCGCGCCACAACGGCGAACAGCGCCTGGCCGGCGGGGTTGTGCACCCGGCTGTCGCGGAAGAAGCCACCCGCGCTGCGGGGGATCACCAGCCCCGGGCTCCAGGCCAGCACCGGCATCGCCAGGCCGCCGACCTGCAGGCGCCGCGCCGCCTCGCGCGCCATCAACACGTTGCAGAGCTTGCTGTCCTTGTAGGCCTTCTCGGCATCGAAGCGGCTGCCATCGAGCATCGCGGCGCCGGGGCCCTGGCTCAGCCCCACCAAGCTGCCCAGCCCAGCCGGACGCCCCACCCTGCCGCCGCCGCTGCTGGGATCGTGCACCTCCGAGGCGGTGACCACCAGCCGCGGCGCCGTGCCCTGGGCCAGCAGGGGCAGCAGTTGCTGCAGCAGGGCCTGGTGGGCGAGATGGTTCACCGCCAGGGTGAGCTCAAAGCCCTGGGCCGACCAGCGCGGTTCCTTGGCGCCGCTGTACTGCAGCCCGGCGTTGAGCGCCAGGGTGTCGAGCGGCTCCGCGGCCTGCAGCAACGCTTCGCTGCAGCGCGCCACGCTCTGCAGATCGGCCAGATCGCAGATCGGGGTGGCCACGGCGTTGCCGAGCCGAGCCCGCAGGCACTCGGCGGTGGTGGCATCGCGGCACAACACGCTGAGGCGATGGCCGGCGCTGAGCAGCTGCCGTGCCGCCGCCAATCCGATGCCGGAGCTACCGCCCGTGAGCAGCACGTGGCGCCGCTGACTGTTGGTTCGGTTCCGCATGGGCGCTCAGCAGCAACTGCCGCCGGAGCTGGTGGCGGTGCCCCTGGCGGTGCCGGCGGAGTTGGCTGTGGAGCTGGCGGTGGCGGAGCTGGCGGTGGCGCTGGCGAAGGGGATCGCGCTGCCGCAGCCCTCGAACAGGCCGAAGTGGCGCTCGAAGTCGCCGAGGAACGTGAAGTGGGGCGCGAAGCGCGTCTGCTGCAGCATCCGGAACGTGTTGCCGCACACCGGAAACACCCTGCCGGTTTCGATGGCGTGGTGGCTGTCGAGCTCGAAGCGGTGCGGCTGCTCGGCAATGGTGCCCCGGTAGATCACCGCCTGGCCATGGTCTTCGCAGGCGTCCTCCAGCTCGGCGATGGCGAACAGGCGGTAGGTGGCTGAATAGAAGCGCGCTTCGCCCAGCAGCGGCGCCAGCGCCGGATCGGTGATCTCCAGCGGCCGGTCGCTCACCAGGCGCGGATCGGCGAATCCGGCGCCGCGGGCCAGGCGCAGGAAGTCGTTCCAGTAGAGGGCGCCCCCCAGGCATTCGCCGTAGAGCACCGGATCGCGCCGCACCGCGTCGGGCAGGCGCCGATCGGCATACACATCGGAGAAGTAGAACTCGCCGCCGGGCTTGAGCAGCCGCTGCACGCCCGCCAGCACCGCCGGCTTGTCCACCGAGAGGTTGAGCACGCAGTTGCTCACCACCACATCGAAACTGGCCGGCTCCAGCGGCAGCTCCTCCAGCCGCTCGATCGTGCCCTCCAGGAAGGTGGTGTTGGCGTAGCCGAAGGTCTCGGCATGGAACGCCTGGTGCCGGCGGGCCACCGCCAGCTGCTCGCGCGTCATGTCGACGCCCACCACCGCACCGCTGGAGCCCACCAGCTGGCTGAGCAGATACACATCGCGCCCCGAGCCACTGCCCAGATCCAGCACCCGGCAGCCCTCCAGCAGCGGCGGCACCACCAGGCCGCAGCCGTAGTAGCGGCTGCTCACCTCCGGATGCACCCGCGCCAGCAGCGGCCGGAGCCAGCCCGGCACCGCGTCGGCATCGCAGCAGGCGCTGGTCCTGAGGTCGGCGCTGCTGCTGAGCTCCTGGCCGTAGTACTGCTGAACGAGCTGCTGGGTGGGCATGGGGCTGGTCTGTCGGGAGGGGCGGGGGGGCCAGGCGAGCCACCGCTCCGGGCGCCCGCACCATCCCAGCCACTCTGTCGCAGCCCGCCTGCTGACGGGCCTCAGCCTGGTCTCGACCTCTGGCCACAGCCCGCCTGCAGACGGGGCCTCAGCCAGACCACTGGTTGCAGGATCTCTACAGATTGTTGCCCAGTCGCCCACGCCCCGCAGGGGCTGTCAACCATCTGAATGTCAGGGTGCAGCCCTGAGCGGCCGTCCTTGTCATTCACCCGAGACCCCCCATGGCCTTCACCTGGGATCAATTCAGCCTGGCCGTTGCCAGCACCCCCGTGCGCTTTCCGGAGCTTCGCGTGGCCCATCTGGCCCAGTGCATTCTGGAATCCAATCGGGGCACCAGTCTCCTGTTCCAGCGGGCGGGCAATCCAACGGGGATGAAGTGGCGCAGCGAAATGGAGGGTTTTGCCACCCGCCTGGTGCTCGCCACCCCCACGGAACCCCAGGGGGCCGAGTGGTGCGCCTGGCAAACGCCAGACGCTGCCGTGCGTGGCTACTGGCGCTTCATCGGCAGGAATCCCTACAAGGGCTGGGAGGCCTTCGGCCAGGATCCGGCGGGCTACATCCAGCATCTGAAGAACTGCAACTACGCCACCGATCCTGCCTACGTTCAGAAGGTGACGAACCTCTTTGCGGAGGCCAGAAGCATCCTCAGCCGCCATGCCGCAGTGCGCCAGCAATCGGTCACTTGGCTGCTGATCAAGGCTGCCGCCAGTGAGCGCATCGCCATTCAGGCCATGGCTGGTTCGACGGCTATCGACACCCTGGAGAATCCGGGCAAGGCCCCATTGATCCGGTTTCTGCTGCAGTATCCAAATGCCCGGACCTTTCTGGTTGCTGAGGATCTGGAATCGACTGTTCAGAGTGCCAACACTCTCACCGATCAGTTCACAGCCACCAATGTCAGCGAGGTGCGCTTCGGGAGGTCTGCGCAGGGAGTTCCTCAGCTTCTGCTTGGCAATGCCACAAGTCTGATTGGCCGCATTGAGACCAGGTCGAGCCAGAGACTGATGGCCCTGTTGCGCAGTCTGCCCGATGGCGTGCTGTTCCGGGGGGCCGTGGCTGGTCAGGTGGGTGCTGGCCATGGTTCCCTGGACGCGATCGAGAAGCCAGCCATGCAATGGGTGGCCGGCTGCCCCAACCAGAGTTCCAGAAACGGCGCCAAGATCACCGCGATTGTGATGTACTACACCACATCACGCAACCTGGATGGCACCATTAGTTGGTTCAAGAACCCTGCTGCCAAGGTGTCGGCGCACTACATCATTGGTCGTGATGGCCGGATTGTGCAGATGGTGAGGGATAGTGAGAAGGCCTGGCACTGCTTTGGCTTCAATACAAATTCCATTGGCATTGAGCACGCCGCCGAGGATGGTGATCAGCTCACCCCTGAGCAGGACAAAGCCTCAGCTGCTCTCGTGACCTGGTTGGTGCATGAATATGGCATCAGTCTGGATCGGATCGTCGGCCATCGCTGGAACCCAAGCACTCCGGGGGGAACCTCCTGCCCGGGTGATCTCTGGCCCAAGGTGGACCACATGGAGCGCTGGGTGCTGGAGCGCGTCAGCGCGTCTCCGGGTTGACGGCTGGCCGCCCCCCGCTGGCGCCCCCGCCGGGCTGGTGGCCCTGCCGCCTCCAGCCTTGCCCTGGGCGGCCGGACCGGCAGCTGAGTCAGCCCTTCTCCCAGTGCATCTCGATCGCCACCGCCCCCTCCAGGCTGCGCTTCACCGGGCAGGCCTCCGCCGCCCGCTGCAGCTGCTGGCGCTGCCCATCGCTGAGGCCGGTGGGCAGCGACACCCACAGCTCCAGGTGTTCCACCCGCCGCGGGCCCGTGGCGGCCATTGTTTTCTTCACCCGGGCTGACGCTCCCTCCAGGGGCCAGCCGTGCCGCTCCGCCACGATGCCCATGATCGTGAGCACGCAGGTGGCCAGGGAGGTGGCCAGCAGATCGGTGGGTGAGAACCGCTCCCCCTTGCCCTGGTTGTCGAGGGGCGCGTCGGTCTCGAGCTGGGATTCCGACGGGCCATGCTCGGCGCTGCAGCGCAGATCGCCGTCGTAACGGCAGGTGATGCTGGTCATGGAATGGCCGGCCTGGCAGACCTGGCGTGCTCACACCACTCTGGCTGGAGCCTGCCCGCCAGGGCCCCCTTGGGCTGCCCTGCTGGCGGTGGGAGCGGCGGCGGGGCCGGCGCCTCAGCCCCGCAGTCCCAGCTCGTCCAGCAGCTGTCGCTGCTGCCGGACCGGCACGAAGCTGTGGGCCGCCATGGCGCCGCTCACGGCCACCGGTGGCACCCCGATCCCCGGAAACACCCCGGCGCCGCAGAGCACCAACCCGGGAATCGGGGTGCGCCCCGAGGGGAATGGTCCTCGGTCTGCGGGCCAGGCCGGGCCATAGCTGCCCCGCTGCACCCGCAGATAGTGCTGATGGGTGAGCGGTGTGCCCTGCAGTTCGATCACCAGCCGCTCGCGCCAGTCGGGGATCAGGGGCTCGATCACCCGGTGGAACAGGCTGCAGCGCTCGGCCTTGAGCGCTGTGTAGGCGGGGCTGCCCCGCTTCAGGTGGCGCCACAGCTCCCACGGCTCATTGGCCGGCGTGTAGCCATGCAGCACCTGGTGCCCCGCTGGAGCCAGCTGGGAATCCAGCAGCGATGGCATCGACAGCACGGCCATATTCCGCTCGGCGGTGATGCCGCGCTCCCAGTCGCCCACCCACACATGGTGGAGCGGCAGCGCTTCGATCGCCGGACTGCTCTCCAGGGCCAGATGCCAGTGGAGGAAGCTGCCGCAGGCCGGGGTATCCGCCTGCCGCTGGCGCCAGCGCGGCGGGAGCTCGTCCGGCTCCAGCAGCGCCAGGGTGTCCCAGGGGCTGGCATTGCTGATCACCCCCCGGCGACAGCGCAGGGTTTCCCCGTTGTGGAGCACAACGCCCACCGCCCGCTGGCCCTCCACCAGGATTCGCTTCACCGCGCAGCCCAGCCGCACCTGGCCGCCGTGCTTCTCCAGGCCCCGCACCAGGGCAGCCACCACCGCCGGGCTGCCGCCAATGGGATAGTCGAGCCGCGCCTCCGGTTCAAACCACTCGCCGAACAGCGTCGCCATGGCGGCGCTGCTGGTGTGCTCCATCGACTGCCCGGAGATCAGGAAGCAGAGCAGATCCACCCAGTGCAGCAGGAAGGGATCGCTGAGCTGGCGGCGGGCGAGCGCCCCGAAGCCACCCCCGAGCCTGGCGAGGGCCGGCGCCTGGCCGAGCCGTTGCAGGGCCTGGGCCCCCAGCCCCGCCGCCAGCCCCGTATCGCTGCGCAGGTTCAGCAGCGGCAGGGCGCGGGCTGCCCGGCAGCAGGGCTCCAGCCAGGCCATGAAGCGCCGCCATTGCTCCACCGCGTCTGCCCCCCGCAGCTCCTGCAGCACCGCCAGAAACGGCTCCAGCCCCACGCCCACCGTGAGCCGACCCTCCGGCAGCAGCAGCCCCCAGTCGCGGTACTGGCGCACGGGCACCGCCTCCCCGACGGCCCGCAGCACCTGGGCCAGGGGATTGGTGCTGGGCCAGCCGCTCAGCCCGGCCCACAGCGAGGGCCCCGATTCGAAGTGAAACGTGCCGGGCGCCAGCTGTCGCCTGAAGCCATGGGCTGCGCCACCGGGACTGCCATGGGCTTCGAGCACCACCACCTCCAGGCCATGGCGGGCGGCCAGGGCGCCGGCGCAGAGACCCCCGAGGCCACTGCCGATCACCACCAGATCCGGCGCGGCCGTGGTGTTCAAACTCGGCAGCGTCCGCCGCGGGTGTCGCAGAGCTGATCCAGGCCGGGCCGGCGGGTCAGCGGCAGACGCCAGCGGGCCCAGATCGCGTAGGCCCGCTCGGCCAGGGCACCGACCAGGGGCCAGCGGGTGGGGGCGTACAGCCAGCCCAACCCGACCAGCTCATAGGCCCGGCGAAACACGGCCAGGTCGCGCAGCACGCTGCCGTCGGCGGCCAGGGCATGGATGCGGCCCATGGCCTCGCGATAGCTGATGCCGCCGTGGTCGGCGGGGTTGTACTCGGAGGCGTCGATGTCGACGAAGGCGATGCGGGGCTGGCTGGCGTTGAGGCGCTGGTCGCGCGCCCTGAGCAGACGCACCTCGCGCAGGCAGAGCGGACAGCCGCCGTCGTAGAGCAGGGTGAGATCGGGGCCCATCGGTGCTGGCAGGTTCCGCTCCCCAGGGTCATCACTGCCGATCAAGCTAGGGCCTCCGCCCTCCCGGGGGTCCGGGCTCGCCCGTTCCCAGCATTCCGGCCCGGCGTCAAGCTGGGGGTTTGCCGCTGCTCTTCGATGTTGCGCCAGGATCTGCGGCGCCTCGCCGTGCGCACCAGTGGCGAGGGCTTCACCGACCTCACCGCCGCCCTGAACCAGGAGCTCGCCGCCAGTGGGTTGACGCGCGGCCTGGAGCAGCTGGTGGTTCTGCACACCTCCTGCTCGCTCACGGTGAACGAGAACGCCGATCTGCGGGTGCTCGTCGATCTCAGCGCCTATCTGCGGGCGCTGGTGCCCCGCGCCGGGGTGCGGTCCGTCAGTGGCGAGGGGCCGCTCTACACCTATCGACACGATGACGAGGGGCCGGACGACATGCCGGCCCACATCCGCACGGCCCTCACCTGCACCAGCCTGGGGCTTTCCTTCGAGCGGGGCCGGCTGCTGCTGGGCACCTGGCAGGCGGTGTACCTCTGGGAGCACCGGGCCCAGGCCCACCGGCGGGAGCTGAGCCTGCATCTGATCGGGGCGTAACCGGAGCACCCCCGGGGTGTGAGCGGGCGCAGCGGACCGCCCTGACCACCACCGGAACGACCGGACGACAGCGAGACCCGTGGCACCGCCCCTCCTCACGACCCAAATACGATACCAGCGGGGCACAAAAATATGAAAAATTAGTTCCAACCGAAAGAAAAACAAGGCACCACCATGGGCAGCGGTTTGCGGTCAGCGGTCAGCCAGTCACTCGGTGACGGCGGCAGCAGGCTCGTCTGGCCTGGCTGCCTGGGGCGATAGGTGCAGACTGCTGAAAGGCGCTTCGACACTCCAATGCCGACGCAGCTGTTGCTGCCGGACCACCACCGCCTGAGCGGAGCTGATTGATGGGTGCGCCCAGCCCCAGGCCACGGCTGAAACCAGGAGCCGTCGTGCGTTGCCGCACCCGCCGCTACCTGGTGGAGAGCGTCCTGCCGGAGAAGGAGAAAGACCGCAAGCCCGGCTGCGACACCGTGGTGTCCATGGCCTGCATGGAAGACCAGGCGATCGGCCAGCGCCTCACGGTGTTCCTGGAACGCGAGATCGACTTCGAGGTGCTGGGCGAGAGCAGCTGGGAGGTGGTGGCCCAGCAGGGCTTTGATCAGCCCCGCCAGTTCTCGGCCTACCTCAACACCCTGCGCTGGAACTGCGTCACCGCCACCGACGCCGAGCTGTTCCAGGCCCCTTACCGGGCCGGCATCGATGTGAAGGCCTACCAGCTCGAACCGCTGCGCAAGGCCCTGCAGATGCCGCGCGTCGGCCTGTTCATCGCCGACGACGTGGGCCTGGGCAAGACGATCGAGGCGGGGCTGATCCTGCGCGAGATGCTGCTGCGCCAGCGCATCCGCCGGGTGGTGATCAGCAGCCCGCCCTCGGTGCTGCGCCAGTGGCAGGAGGAGATGGCCAATCGCTTCGGCCTGGCGTTCACGGTGATGGACCGAGCCTATGTGGCCAAGGTGCGG
>JBJTWP010000124.1:0-2634 GCA_046081805.1 Cyanobacteriota bacterium | reverse complement strand
CCCCTGCCCCCACCAGGGCGGCCACCCGGCTGCGGGCCTGATCAACAGCGGCGGCGGCCTCCAGGGCGGGCCGGTAGAGGCGGCTGGAGGGGTTGGCCCAGCGCTCGTTCCACCAGGGCGCCATGGCGGCCACCACAGCCGGTTCGCAGGGTGTGGTGGCGTGGTGGTCGAGGTAGGCCAGCATGGCTCCCATGCTCACACCCCCCTTGCCGTCCCGGTTGGTGCCCGCCGTCACCAGGCGTGGCCTGCCGCTGCCTGGCCGGCTGGCGGCCGCGGCCATCCCCCTGCTGCTGGCCATGCCGGGCCTGGGCCAGGCGGAGATGCCCGCTCCCGATGAGGTGCGTCCCAGGGGGATGGCGCTGGTGCTGGAGCGCGTCGTGCCCGGGGGCAGGCAGGCCATCGGCGTCTATGGCGTCACCCCCGAGCCCAACCAGCCCGGTCTGTTCCGGGTGAAGGTGTGGGACGAGCGGCCCAACACCGTGCTGGTGCGCAACGAAACCATCCGTTGCCGCCCGAGCGAGCCCCTGCGGGTCACCACCGATGGCCAGCGGCTGTTCGTGCGCAGCCTGAATCCCGGTGGTCCGATCACGCCGGCCAACCGCATCGACCACCTGATCTGGTGGGCCACCTGCTTCCCCGACCAGGCCGGCAAGGACCCCGCCGGCCTCGGGCCCGTGGCCCGCCAGCTCGGCTACAGCGGCGCCCTGCCGGAGTCGGAGCAGGTGGTGCCGGGGGGGGCGGCGGGCGATGAGGCCTGGCGCCAGGCCCTGCCTACAGTTGGGGGATGACCACTGAATCCCCTGACCCCCAGGCCCAGCCCACTGCGGAGACCGCTGCCCAGCCCACCGTGGAGCCCCCCGCTGAGACCGCCGCCGCCGCTGCGGAGCCGTCACCGGTGCGGTTGCTGCTGGTGGATGACGAGCCCGGCCTGCGCACGGCCGTGAGCGCCTATCTGGAGGATGAGGGCTTCCAGGTGACCACCGCCAACGATGGCGAAGACGGCTGGCAGAAGGCCCAGGAGCTCCTGCCCGATGTGGTGATCAGCGACGTGATGATGCCCCGCTGCGACGGCTACGGCCTGCTGCAGCGCCTGCGCAGTGATGAGCGCCTCGGCGGCACCCCGGTGATCTTCCTCACCGCCAAGGGCATGACCGCCGACCGCATCGCCGGCTTCCAGGCCGGCTGCGACGACTACATCCCCAAGCCGTTCGACCCCGATGAGCTGGTGGCCCGGGTGCAGAACGCCGTGCGTCGCCAGGAGCGGCTGCTGGCGGAAGCCGCCCGCTTCGCCGATGCCGACATCGGTCAGATGGCCCGCCAGATCACCGAAATCCGCTCCCTGCTGGCCAGCGGCGGCCAGAAGAAGACGGCATTGCCTGCCGAGCACAGCTTCACGCCGCGGGAAGCCTCGGTGCTGCAGCTGGTGGCGGAGGGACTGATGAACAAGGAAATCGCCCGCCGCCTCGAAACCTCGATCCGCAATGTGGAGAAGTATGTGAGCCGGCTGTTCATCAAGACCGGCACCGGCAGCCGCACCGAGCTGGTGCGCTACGCCCTGGAGCACGGCCTGGTGGAGTGAAGATGTCCCGGACCTACGCCAGCTACCGCTTCTTCTTCACCTCGGCATCCAGCGAGCGGGCCACCTTCCCGGTGGCGGGCTTCATGCGCTTCACCGACGGCAGCAGCCTGCAGGTGATCAATGAAACCCCCAGCTTCGAGCCCGGATCCGGGCGCATGTTCGGCCCATTTCCCGCCGTGCCGGGGAAGCGCACCAACCTGATGAACTTCCGGGTGGGATCGAGCAGTCAGCCTGCGGCCCTGGGCTTCAGCTACCGGATCTCCGTGCAGGGATGCCACTGACGCCTCACCGCCGGGCTGGATGACGGCCGTGGGCTGGCTGCCTGAGGGCCGGAACGGGGGCTGGATCTACCGCGACCGGGTGCAGGCGGCCCAGGCCGGCCTCAGCGTGAGCGCCTTCTATGCCCGGCGCCATCCCCATTCCGAGGTGGGGGTGTGGCGCCAGCGGCTGGCGGCCGGCGAGATCGCGCGCAACGGGCGGGTTCTGCCGCTGGATGTGCCCCTGGCGGCGGGCGATCGGCTCGCCTGGCATCGTCCTCCCTGGTGCGAACCGGCCGTGCCGCGGCTTCCCGGCCCCCTGTTCGACGACGGCGACCTGGTGGTGTTCAACAAACCCAGCGGCCTGCCGGTACTGCCGGCCGGGGGCTTCCTGGAGCACACCCTGCTCCGCCAGCTGGAGCGGCAGGTGGCGGCGGGTGAGCTCGATGGCCGCCCCGGTGCCCCGAGGCCCGTGCATCGCCTCGGGCGGTTCAGCTCCGGCCTGGTGCTGTGCGCCCGCCGGGCCTCCAGCCGCGCCTGGCTGAGTGCCCTGCTGCGCGAGAGCTCGGCGCTTGGAGATCACCTCCCAACCGCGGCGGGTCTTTCCAGCCCCTCCTCCCCTGACCCCTGCCGCAAGACCTATCGAGCCCTGCTCCAGCCCCCTGGCTCTGCCTCGCCCCTGCTCGCCCTGGCGCCTGGGGCGACTCTGGAGCTCTCCACCCCGATCGGTCGCTGGCCCCACGCCCGCCTCGGCACGGTCTGGGCCGCCGCTGCGCTCCCCGCCGAGACGGCGATCGC
>JBJTWP010000123.1:0-5044 GCA_046081805.1 Cyanobacteriota bacterium | reverse complement strand
ATCACCAACAGTTCGCTGCCACGCAGGCTGTGCAGGATCACCTCCGCAGCCCTCAGGATCCCGGGACTGATGCTCACCAGCCCCACGCAGCTGCCGGCCCGCAGCTCCTTGAGCAGGTCGAGTTCGTGGCGGAAGTCGTTGAGATCCACCGGCACGGCCCGCACCCCATGGCGCTTGGCGATTTCCTCCACCGGCTGCAGAAAGTAGCGGCTGGTCACCACAGTGCCGTTGTTGGAGCTCTCCAGCACCGCCTCCAGTTCCTCCACCGGCACCACCTCCACCGGCACCTCCAGGTTTGGGCTGAGCTCCTCGGCGATCAGCATCGAGGCGCCGATGTCTTCCCTGGGGGTGCTCACCAGCACCCGGGCACCGCAGCGCAGGCGCCAGTCGATCTCCCGGGTGAGCAGGTCGCGGGCCTGCTGCAGGGTGCAGCCGGCGTTGAGCAGCCCATCCACGCTCTGGCGCACCTCCTGGTCGATGTTGGCCGTGGCCCGGGCGCGCAGGCCCGGCGGGGGCTTGATCTCCCGCGGTCGCTGCTGGTCACGCACGTAGATGCCGGAGCCGGCCATGGCTTCCACCACCCCGTCCAGCTCCAACTGGCGGTACACCTTGCTGATCGTGTTGCGGTGCAGTCCGGTCTGCATGGCCAGCTGGCGCGTGCTCGGCAGGCGATGTCCCGGCGGGTAGTGCCGTGCCGCGATGGCGAAGCAGATCTGGTTGTACAGCTGGGTCGACGCCGGAATGTCGCTGTCCTGCTGGATGTGGAACCGCACGCCGGTGTGAGCCAATCGGGCTGGTGGTCACCATACGGAGGCCGCGACCTGGGGACAATCCCCCTGTTGGCATACGAAGCTGTGCCAGGTGAGTGGACGCTGTGACGGTTCAGGGGCGCGGAGCGCCGGGGCTGGGGCGCTGGGGGGCTGGGCGGCACGGCCGGTGGTGCTGGCGTTGGGTACGGTTTGCTGCAGAGCGCTCCGCGCCGAGCGGTACCTGCAGCCCCAGGAGGGTTCCATGGCCATGGCCCAGCCCCTGCCCGGCCCAACGCCGCTCCACCAGTCGTCGGGGGTGGCTGGCGCCTGGGTGGTGCTGGAGGCGCCTGGGGCCCACCCGCTGCGCTGCTGGTGGGCCCGGCCAGCCGCCACCCCGCCGCGGGCGGCCGTGCTGGTGTTGCCCGAGGTGTTCGGGGTGAATGGCTGGGTGCGCAGCGTGGCCGAGCGGCTGGCGGGGGCGGGCTATGGGGCGCTGGCCCTGCCGATCTTTGCCCGCACCGCCCCGGACTTTGAAACCGGCTACGACGAAGCGGGCCTGCAGCTGGGTCGCGAGCATCGCGAGGCGGTGACCGCTGAGGGGCTGCTGGCCGATGTCCGCCGGGCCCTGGCCTGGTTGCAGGGGCTGGGTGGGCTTGAGGGCCGGGCGGTGGGCTGTGTGGGGTTCTGCTTCGGGGGGCATCTGGCCCTGATCGCCGCCACCCTGCCGCAGGTGGCCGCCACCTGCGACTTCTATGGCGCCCGGGTGTCGAGCGTCCGGCCCGGCGGCGGTCCGCCGACGCTGGAGCTGCTGCCGGAGATCCGCGGTGATCTGCTCTGCGTCAGTGGCGACCAGGATCCGCTGATGCCTGCCGAGGAACGGGCGGCCATTGACGCCGCCCTCGCCGCCAGCCAGGCTGGCGGATCCCAGCGGCGTCACCTGGTGGCCGCCGCTGCGGGCCATGGCTTCATGTGTGAGGCCCGCGGCGATTTCCAACCATCGGCCGCCCGGCTGGGTTGGCGTGAAATGCTGGCCCTGTTCGATCGCGCCCTGGTCGGCAGCGCCGCAGGCCGCGCGTCCTAGGGGTGCCGCCTGGGGGGCTGCGTTCTAGGTGCTGCTGCTGTCAGCGGTTGGCGCTGCGGGCTTGGCCTTGCCGCCGGAGCTCTTCGCGACCGCCGCTTTGCGCGGTGAGAGGAACATGATCATGTTCCGGCCTTCCCGCTTGGGGGGCTGCTGGATCTCAGCGGCCTCCTCCAGGTCTTTGGCCATCCGCATCAGCAGCAGCTCAGCCAGGGCCGTGTGCTGGATCTCGCGGCCACGGAAGATCACCGTGCACTTCACCTTGTCCCCCGACTTGAGGAAGCGGGAGGCCTGGCCGATGCGCACGTCGTAGTCGTGCTGATCGATCTTGTAACGCATCTTCACCTCCTTGACCTCGGTCTGATGGGATTTCTTCTTGGCTTCCTTGGCCTTCTTTTCCTGCTCAAACTTGTACTTGCCGTAATCCATGATCCGGCACACCGGCGGATCGGCCTTTTCGCTCACCAGCACGAGGTCGAGCTCGCGCTCCCGCGCGACCTCCAGCGCTGCCTCCCGGGTGATCACCCCCAACTGGCTGCCATCAGCGTCCACCACGCGCAGGTTGGGATAGCTGATCCGTTCGTTGATGTTGGGGAGCTCCCGGACGGGGGCACGGCGGTCGAAACGGGGACGGGGAGGCATTCAGGAGGGTTGGGAAGTCGGCTCAGGGCCGCTGCGGTGCACTCTTCACCCTAGGACGTGCCGCACCGCTGGCAACACCACCTGCAGCGCTGCCGCGAGTTGCTGCTCTGTGGTGTCGCCCCGCAGCCAGAGGGGCGTGTGCTGGCGCCGGAACCAGGTGCGCTGTCGCTTGGCGAACTGGAGCGTGCGCCGCTCGGTGATCCGCAGGGCCTCGGCCTCGTCCAGAGCGCCGGCCAGCACGGCCTGGGCTTCGCCGTAGCCGATCGTGTCGAGCAAGGGCAGCCCATGGCCGTGGCGGCTCAGCAGCCGGCGGGTTTCTTCCACCAGGCCATCGGCGTAGAGCTGGCGGGTGCGGCGGGCAATGCGCTCCCGCAGATCCGGCGGATCCAGACCCAGCTCGATCACCTGCCAGGGCGGCGGACAGTGGCCCTGCTGGGATGACAGCGGCCGGCCGGTGGCGTAGAGCACCTCCAGGGCCCGCTGGGTGCGCACGTGATCCGCAGGGGCGATCCGCGCAGCCGCGGCTGGGTCGGCGGCTCGCAGCAGCTGGTGGCAGCAGGGCTGGCCCAGGGCGGTGAGCTGGGCGCGCAGCTGCGGCTGGGGCGCCACGGCCGGGGGGCGCAGTCCCTGGGTGAGGGCCTTGAGATAGAGCCCGCTGCCCCCGGCCAGCAGGGCCATCCCCCGGCGCCCGTGTTCGGCGCTGACGGCCGGCTCGGCGATGGCCCGGAACCCCTGCAGGTTGATCGGCCGGTCGGGGGGGCGCAGATCCAGCAGGTCGTGGCGGGCCCGGACCTGCTGGGCCGGTGTGGGCTTGGCGGTGCCCACATCCATGCCCTGGTAGAGCTGGCGCGAATCCACATTGAGCACGACCAGGTCGAGGGCGCGGGCCAGTTCAATCGCCAGGGCGGTCTTGCCACTGGCGGTGGGGCCCAGCAGCACGATCACCGGTGGCCTCACCAGCGCGGGGTTGGCGTGGGCGTTCATCCCCTCACTGTGCCCGGCCACGGCAGCCCCTGCACGGCGGTGGTAAATTGCCGAAACCGAAGGTGCCGCAAGGCTTCACCGGGCCACCCGCCGGGCGCCACCCAGTCTCCCCCGCATGAGCGAAGCCAACAAGGTTCAGGCCGCTTACGGCGCCGAGCAGATCCAGGTGCTGGAGGGCCTGGAGCCGGTGCGCAAGCGCCCGGGCATGTACATCGGCTCCACCGGTCCCCGCGGGCTGCATCACCTGGTCTATGAGGTGGTGGACAACGCGGTGGACGAGGCCCTGGCCGGTCACTGCGACCGGATCGTGGTGGTGCTCAAGGACGACGGCTCCTGTCTGGTGACGGACAACGGCCGGGGGATCCCCACCGACATCCATCCGCGCACCGGCAGGAGCGCTTTGGAAACCGTTCTCACTGTGCTCCACGCCGGCGGCAAGTTCGGTGCCGGGGGCTACAAGGTGTCCGGCGGCCTCCACGGCGTGGGCGTGTCGGTGGTCAATGCCCTGTCCGAGTGGGTCGAGGTCACCGTGCACCGCCATGACCAGGTGCATACGCAGCGCTTTGAGCGCGGCAACCCGATCGGCTCGCTCCAGGCGGCCCCCGGAGAGGTGGGCCGCACGGGCACCTCGGTGTGTTTCAAGCCCGACATCGAGATCTTCAGCGGCGGCATTGAGTTCGATTACGGCACGCTGTCGTCGCGTCTGCGGGAGCTCGCCTACCTGAATGGCGGGGTGCGCATCCTGTTTCGCGATGAGCGGGCCTCGGCCCGCAATGCGGAGGGCGAAGCCCACGAAGAGGTGTACTTCTATGAGGGTGGCATCCGGGAGTACGTCGCCTACATGAATGCGGAAAAGGATCCGCTGCACCCTGACATCATCTATGTGAACGCCGAGAAGGATGGCGTTCAACTGGAGGCTGCCCTGCAGTGGTGCGTGGATGCCTACTCCGACAGCATCCTCGGCTTTGCCAACAACATCCGCACCGTGGATGGAGGCACCCATATTGAGGGCCTCAAGACGGTGCTCACCCGCACCCTCAATGCCTTCGCCAAGAAGCGAGGCAAGCGCAAGGACAGCGACGCCAACCTGGCCGGTGAAAACATCCGCGAGGGCCTGACGGCCGTGCTGTCGGTGAAGGTGCCTGAGCCGGAGTTCGAGGGGCAGACCAAGACCAAACTGGGCAATACCGAGGTGCGCGGCATCGTTGACAGCCTGGTGGGCGAGGCGCTGAGCGAGTTCCTGGAATTCAACCACTCGGTGATCGATCTGATCCTGGAGAAGGCGATCCAGGCCTTCAATGCCGCTGAGGCCGCCCGCCGCGCCCGCGAACTGGTGCGCCGCAAGAGCATGCTGGAGAGCTCCACCCTGCCGGGCAAACTGGCCGACTGCTCCTCCCGCGATCCCTCCGAATCGGAGATCTACATCGTGGAGGGTGATTCGGCCGGTGGCTCCGCCAAGCAGGGCCGTGACCGCCGGTTCCAGGCGATCCTGCCGCTGCGGGGCAAAATCCTCAATATTGAGAAAACCGACGACGCCAAGATCTACAAAAACACCGAGATCCAGGCCCTGATCACGGCCCTGGGGCTGGGC
>JBJTWP010000122.1:0-14849 GCA_046081805.1 Cyanobacteriota bacterium | reverse complement strand
CCCGCCGGCAGCCGCACCACCTGGACCGCCGCCTACCGGCCCTACCTGCGCCGGCTCAGGGCCCTGGCCCAGGGGCAACACCAGCCCCCGGGCTCGGACCTGCTGCTGCAGGTGCTGGAGAGCTACCCGCTGGCCAGCCGTGCCCGCCAGCAGTGCGGCACGGCCCTGGCGGCCCTGGCCCGCCAGCTGGAGCTGCCGTTGCCGGCCGACTGGAGCGAGCGAGCGGGCGGCTACGGCCTCCATGCCGCCCAGTTCCGCCGTCTGCCGAGCGATCACCAGATCCTGGAGGCGCTGGAGCGCATTCCCAACCCGGGCTGGCGCCTGGCCTATGGCCTGATGGCCACCTATGGCCTGCGCAACCACGAGGTGTTCTTCGCCGATCTCTCGGCCCTGGCTCCCGGCGGCGATCGGGTGATCCGGGTGCTGCCCACCAGCAAGACGGGCGAGCACCAGGTGTGGCCGTTCCAGCCGGAGTGGGTGGAGCGCTTCGGCCTGGAGGGCCTCGGGGAGCGGCGCGAGCTGCTGCCGCCGGTGACCACCGACCTGCGCCGCACCACCCTGCAGCAGGTGGGGCGGCGGGTGGCCGAGCAGTTCCGCCGCTACGACCTGCCCCTCACCCCCTACGACCTCCGCCACGCCTGGGCGGTGCGGACGATCCACGTCGGCCTGCCCGACACGGTGGCGGCGCGGATGATGGGTCACTCGGTGGCGATCCACACCCGCACCTATCACCACTGGCTCACCCGCCGCGACCAGCAGCAGGCGGTGGATGCGGCCCTGGCGCGGGCCCGGGGCGATCACCAGCGGGCGGCCTGAGCCCGGCAGAGTGCGTCCAGCCGCGCGCCGCCCATGACATCCACCGACCTTGACCAGGTGGCGGCCGACCTCGACCTGGTGGCGGCCGAACTGGGTCCCGGCGGGGACCTCGCCCCCGAGCGGGACCAGGACGCCTACCGCCGCCGCATGGCCCGCCGCCAGGAGGTGCAGCGCCAGCGGGTGGGTGAGCGCAACCTGGAGAAGGGCCTGGTGCTGGTGTTCACCGGCGACGGCAAGGGCAAGACCACCGCCGCCCTGGGGCTGGTGCTGCGCACCTTGGGCCATGGTGAGTCGGTGGCGGTGGTGCAGTTCATCAAGGGGGGCTGGCAGCCGGGCGAGGCCAGGGCGCTGGAGCTGTTCGGCGACGCCCTGGCCTGGCACGCCCTGGGGGAGGGCTTCACCTGGGAGACCCAGGACCGCGACCGCGATCGGCTGCTGGTGCAGCAGGCCTGGGAGCGCTCCTGCGCCTATCTCGCCGATGGGCGCCGCAAGCTGGTGGTGCTCGATGAGGTGAATGTGGCCCTCAAGCTGGGCTATCTGGCGGTCGAGCAGGTGCTGGAGGGTCTGGCCCTCCGGCCCGAGCTCACCCACGTCGCCCTCACCGGCCGCGGCGCGCCGTCGGCGCTGCTGGAGCGCGCCGACCTGGTGACCGAGATGAGGCTGGTGCGCCACCCCTTCCGCGAGCAGGGGGTGAAGGCCCAGCGGGGCATCGAGTTCTAGGGCCGGTGCCTGGCGTCGGCGTGGGGCCGCTCAGCGCCGGGCCACCAGCACCCGGTGCCGGGGATCCACCGCGCAGCTGCGCAGGCCCTGGAAGCCGGCCTGCTCCAGGGCCTGCGGCAGGTCGAGCCTGAAGTAGTCCTCCAGGTAGGGCTCGGTGCTCTTGAGCAGGGTGGCGATCGGCACCGGCAGCCGCCGGATCACGGCGGAGTCGGGATCCTGGTCGACCAGGGCCACCACCCCGCCGGGCCGCAGCAGCCGCGCCACCTCAGCCAGCACGGCTCGGGTGGCGGCCTGGGGCAGCTCGTGACAGACGAACTGCAGGGTGATCAGGTCGTAGGCGGCGGCCGGCAGGTCGGTGGCTTCGGCGGCGCCGTGGCGCCAGGTGATCGGCGCCCGGCCGGCCTGCTCGGCCTCGCGCACCCGGGCCACGGCGAGCATCTCGGGGGAGAGGTCCAGCCCCTCCACCTGCAGGGCCGGCTCGGCGCCAGGACCCTGCCGCTCCAGCAGCCAGTCGCGCAGGGCGAGGGTGCTGACGCCCACCGAGCAGCCCAGATCGAGCACCCGCTGCGGCCGGCCGTCGAGGCTGGGTTCGATCGCCGTGAAGATGGCGCGCCGCAGCCGCAGCTGGGCGGCCGCGGGCTCCAAGGTGGTCTCCCGGGGCCACACCCGCAGCGCCATCGAGGCGGTGGCCTGTTCGGCCTCGCAGGCGGCGGCCCAGCAGAGGTTGCCCTGGTCGTAGGCGTGGAAGCGGGCCCGGTAGTAGGCGGGGATGGTCACGGCGGCATCGGTGCTGGCCGCCAGCAGCGGCTCAGCCTGGGCCCGCAGCTGCTCGCGCCGCCGCCGCCAGGCGATGCCGCGGCTCTCGGCGGTGCGGATGATCAGCCGCCGCGCCTGCCAGAACAGCAGCTGACGCAGGGGCTCCACCGCCAACAACCGGTTGATCAGCCAGCCCAGGGGGTGGCCCGCCGCCACCCAGTTGGGGGGCGGGGAACTGGCGGCCAGGGCTGGGGACATCGGGGCGGGCAGACGCTCAAGAGCCAGTCTCGACCCTGCGGCCGGCTCAGCGCAGCCGTACCGGCCGGCCCGGGCCGAGGGTGAAGCCCCGCCGCCGCGGCTGGATCGGTCGGTTGGATTCGGGGCACAGCGCCAGGGGGAAGCGCCGCCGCAGCGTGGCCAGCACCAGCTTCATCTCGACCAGGGCCAGGGCGCCCTCGTGCAGGCCGAACACCGCCGCAAGGATCACCCCCATGGAGATGCGCTGCAGGCGTTGACGGGCATCGAACGCTTCGCCGGGCTGCAGGTCGGCCAGGACACTGCCACTGAGGCCGATGATCAGCTCGCCGTAGGCCCTGAGACGCTCGCCGGGGAACGGCGGCGAGTGCAGGTGGCGCCGGGCCCGGTGTGGTCGTGGCTCCAGCATCAGGATCGAGTGCTCACCCACCACCTGGGCCAGCACCTGGTTCAGCGCTCCCGGCGCGCTGATGCCCCGGCTCGCGTCACGGTTGAACAGCTCCTGCAGCACCTGGCGCCGGGGGCTGAGCTCCAACTGGGGAATCGGCGCCCCCGCTGGCGCTTGCCGTCAGGTCCACAGGCATGGACCCTGGCCGGCAGTGGGGTGAACGCGATTGCCTCAGCCGGGATGCCCGGTGGCGATCTGCCGACACAGGCGGAGGGGGTGACCGCTACTACAACTCCAGCGACTGGCTGTGCGTACAACCACCCCAGCCCCAGCCAGCCATTCCCCATGACCGCCGATCAGGCCGCCAAGCTCATCGACGACACCCTCGACCTGGTGCACCAGCGTCTGCAGGATCTGCAGGCGCTGTCACTGGGGGCCGAGCGGCAGGCCCTGGCCGATGAATTCCGTGAGTGGCGCCATCCCAGTGGTGGCCACATCGACCTGATGGTGTTTCCAGGATTGGCGAACCCCTGAGGGGCTGGGGTGCCTGGCTGTAATGGAGGCCATGGCCCAGCCCCCCATCAGCCCCCTCGCCAGCCACCCCGCCAGCCCGTCGGACACGATCGCCGCCATCGCCACCGCGGTGGCGCCCGGGCAGGGCAGCGTGGCGATCGTGCGGCTGTCGGGCCCGGAGGCCGAGGCCATCGGTCGTGGCCTGTTCGAAGCGCCCGGCCGGCAGGAGTGGGACAGCCACCGCGTCCTCTACGGCCACGTGGTGGATCCGGCCAGTGGCGAGCGGGTGGATGAGGCTCTGCTGCTGTTGATGCGGGCCCCGCGCAGCTTCACCCGCGAAACCGTGGTGGAGCTCCACTGCCATGGCGGGGTGGTGGCGGTGCGGCGGGTGCTGGAGCTGGTGCTCGCGGCCGGGGCGCGGCGGGCCCTGCCGGGGGAGTTCAGCCAGCGCGCCTTTCTCAACGGCCGGCTGGATCTCACCCGGGCCGAGGCGATCAGCCAGATGATCACGGCCCGCAGCCGCCGCTCGGCCCAGCTGGCGATGGCGGGGATCGACGGCGGCCTGCAGAGCCGCCTCACCGCCTTGCGGGAGACGCTGCTGGATCAGCTGGCGGAGTTGGAGGCGCGGGTGGATTTTGAAGACGACCTGCCCCCCCTCGATGGCGAGGCCGTGGTGGCGGCAATCGTCGCGGTGCGGGGGGAGTTGGAGCAGCTGGTGGCGGAGGCTCGCCAGGGGGAACTGCTGCGTGAGGGCCTGCGGGTGGCGATCGTGGGTCGGCCCAACGTGGGCAAGAGCAGCCTGCTGAACCTGCTCAGCCGCCGTGAGCGGGCCATCGTGACCGACCTGCCCGGCACCACCCGCGATCTGCTGGAGAGCGAGCTGGTGCTTGACGGGGTGCCGCTCACCCTGCTCGACACCGCCGGCATCCGTCCCACCGGTGATCTGGTGGAACGCCTGGGGATCGCCCGCAGCCACGAGGCCCTGGCCGCCGCTGACGCGGTGCTGCTGCTGTTCGATCTCACGGCGGGCTGGACGGCGGAGGACCAGGCGCTGCGGGAGCTGGTGCCGCAAGGAGCGGCGCTGCTGGTGGTGGGTAACAAGGCCGACGCCGCGGGTCTCGCCTGCGCCGATCTCGCCACGGGCGCGACGGCGGTTCCGGCCGAGGTGGCGATCAGTGCCCTCACCGGCCAGGGACGGGAGGCGCTGGTGGAGCGGCTGCTGGAGCGCTGCGGTGCCACCGAAGCGCAGGGGCTGCAGGTGGCGCTGAACGCCCGGCAGCGCGATTTGGCGGCCAGCGCGGCCGACGCCCTGGGCCGCAGCCTGGAGGCCGCCACCGCTCGGTTGCCCTGGGACTTCTGGACGATCGACCTGCGTGCCGCCGCGCGCAGTCTCGGTGAGATCACCGGCGCGGAGGTGAGCGAGGCGGTGCTGGATCGCGTGTTCTCCCGCTTCTGCATCGGCAAGTGATTCCAGGGCATGGGGCCACCGGGCGCAGCCGTTGCCCTGGAGCCTCGAAGCCCGATCCACCAGCCGCCCCTGCTGGCGAGTGCCGCTGGGCGGCCTGGCTGAGCTGGCGGGTTGGGCGGTTGGGTTGGGCGGCGGGCAGCGCAGGCACCATGGGGCAACGGTGATTGATTCCTGGGGCCCATGCACGGTCATTCCCTGCCCCTCAGCCCCACCCTGGAGGCCCAGCTGCGGGCCTGGCTGGCCGAAGACATCGGCCGCGGGGATCTCACGGCCCCCGCCCTGGCCGGCACCCGGGGCCAGGCCCACTGGATCGCCAAGGCCGACGGGGTGTTCTGCGGTGGTGGGCTGACTGGCCCCCTGTTCCGGCTGCTGGATCCGGCAGTGGTGGTGCGGCAGCTGGTGGTGGACGGCGAGCCGGTGCGCGCCGGCCAGCGGCTGCTGGCGCTGGGGGGTTCTGCGGCGGCCCTGGTGTTGGGGGAGCGCACCGGCCTGAATCTGGCGATGCGACTCAGTGGCATCGCCACCGCCACGGCGGCCCTGGTGACGCGGCTGGTGGGAACGGGGGTGCGTCTGGCCGACACCCGCAAGACCACACCGGGGCTGCGCCAGCTCGAAAAATACGCCGTGCGCTGTGGTGGCGGCTGCAACCACCGCCTCGGCCTGGATGACGCCGCGATGCTCAAGGAGAACCATCTGGCCTGGAGCGGTGGCGTGGGCCCGGCCATCGCGGCGGTGCGGGCAGCGGCCCCCTGGCCGGCCCGGGTGATCGTGGAGGCCGAGACGGAGCTGGAGGCCCGGCGGGCGGTGGAGGCCGGCGCAGACGCCGTGCTGCTGGATGAGTTCACGCCGGCCCAGCTGGCGGAGCTGGTGCCCCAGCTGCGGGCCCTGGCGGCGCAGCGGCCGGCGGCCGGCCAGGGCAGGGGCGGGGGCGCGGCGGGCCTGGTGCTGGAGGCCTCCGGCGTGCAGCCCCAGCAGCTGGAGGCCTACGCCGCCACCGGCATCGATCTGATCTCCACCAGCGCCCCGGTCACCCGTGGTGCCTGGCTCGATCTGAGCATGCGCTTCGAGGGGGGCTGGACCTAGGGATTCGCCTGCCCGGCTTCCCCCCTCCCGCGGCCCACGCTGCGGCCACCCCCGGCGAGGGGACTGAATCCTCCGGGAACCCGGCGCAAGGGCCGTCGGAGGTCGTTACAGTTGTACATAGTTTTGGAGCGCCGTCGATGGCCGTCACCTACCCCCGCAAGATCCTCAACAAGATCGGTCCGCGCGAGGTGATGAGCGAAGTGGTCAAGGAGCGCAAGCTTCAAGTGCTCTTCCTCAACAGCTACCGCTTCAATGAACAGCGTTCCTGCCTTGAGCTCACCACCTTGATGGAGGCCCTCAATGGCAAGCCGCGGGAGTTGGTTCGCGATCTCTCCAAGCACATCAGCGATGAGGCACGCCATGCGGTCTGGTTGACCGATCTGCTGTACGACATGGGTGAGGAGATCGGCAATCCGGAAAGCGGTTCCTACATCGATGAACTCAATCGTCTATTCGACAAAAGTGGCGATGATGTGCAGCAGGAGGATGGCCTGATCGCTGTGCTGGCTTCGATCAACGCCACCGAAAAGCGTGGTTGCCAGGCCTTCTCGGCCCACATCGCCGCCCTGAAGCAAGCACCGGCCACGGAAGAGAACGTCCGCATTCGCGAAACGATCGAGAAGATTCTCCCGGAGGAGGCCTCCCATGTGAGCTGGGGTAGCCGCTGGCTCGGCAGGATCGCCAGCCGCAGTCCAGAGCACCGCGTTCGGGTCAATGCTGCCAAGCGCAAGTACGCGATGATCGAACATGCCGCTTTCGAAGCTGGGATGGACATCACCGCCGGTGCCGAACTCCGCCGGCTCGGCAATCTGGTGGAGATCGCCAACACCATGCCGGTGTGGGAACGGCCTGGCTACCTACTGGAGCGCCTGCCCCAGGCCTTGCTCTCCCAGGACCTGCAGAAATCGCGGATTCTGGCGGTGAAGCGGGTCTGGGAAGAGAAGCCGGAGAAGCTGGTCGAACAGTTCATTCCGATGTTCCTGCAAGGTCTGCAGAATCTCCGGCCCTCGTTGGCCTCCCCCAACTGAGCCAGGCAGCCCAGGGCCGGGAGGCCTCACTCCCCGGAGTGCATGGTTGAGGGGCGAGCTGGCGCGGCTCAGCTCCTCCTCAGGCAGGCTTCCAGCTGCATGATCAGCAGCAACTGACGCAGCTGATGGGCCTTGAGTTTCCTGAGGGCTGCCACCCGCTCGGCCAGGTGATTGGCATCCCCGGGGCCTGGCCCGTCTGGATTAACCATGGGCCTGAGCAGGCCCATGGACCTGGTTTGCGTCGAACGGCTGGCGGCGCACCATCATTGTTCCAGTACATGCATACCAGAGTAGCCCCTCTGGTCGGCCGTGCCAAGGGCCTGGGAGCAAGAGGGTTGGCCCATCGAGGAGCCCGCTGGGCGCCAGCGCCGGGGCTCCCATCGTGGAGTTGCCCGGAGAAGCTCCCATCGACCCAACCCGTGGCTGCCGCCCTGGGGCGGCAGGTGGGCGCATCAGGCCAGGGCCCCGTGGCCAGCCAGCAGACCCGTCACGGTCGTCGGCAAAGTCACCTCCACCTCCGTTTGAGGCCGCGGCTGCTGTAGGGCTGGGAACGGCAGTTCATCCACGAGCAGGGCCGCGGCGGCATGGCGCAGGGTCTCAATCCGCCGCTGCTGCTGGTCCCGCCACTGGCGCTCCTGGAGTAGCTCAGCCCTGAGCGTCTCCAGCTGCACGGTCCAGCCCCGCTCCTGCTCAGCCCGGGCAGCCTGCTCGGCCGCATGTTCGGCCTCGGCATGGTCGAGCTGCTCGGCGATGGCCACGTGGATGGTCTGAACCTGCTGATCGGCCGCCGCCCGCGCCTGCCGCTCCGCCTCGAGCTCCGCCTGGACGGCCTGATGGCTCTGCTGCAGGGCTTCCAGCTGCTGCTGCGCCTGCTCCCGGCGTTGACGTTCCTCCAGCAGCTGCTGCTCCAGGCTCCTGATGCTGGCCTGGGCCTCGGCCATCAGGGCGCTGAGCTGGAGCTGCAGCTGTTCAGTCAACGCGGTCGACAGATCAGCGACGACTTGATCGATGGTCATGACGGTGGAGCCAGGTAAGCCATACTCCATCACATCGCCGCCGCGGCCAGGGCTGCTGTGGCCTGGAACACATCGCCGCATCCCCGCCGCCGATCGGGACCGCGCGATCACCGGACCTGGTCGAGGAGCGCCGCTTCGAGGGGCCCCGTGTCGAGGGGCCCCGTCACAGGGGCTTGCTGGCGATCACCGAGAAGAAGGGATCACCCTGGCCGCCCACCAGGCCCTTCCAGCCCCTGGCGCGGGTCTGCTCCGCCAGGAGCTCCGGCCTGGGCCAGCCCTGGGCCATCAACACCTCCGCCACGATGGTGAGGTGGTCGCGGTCGCCGCCATCGGCCCATACCTGCGGAGCCTTGGTGAAGAACATGCGGTTGGAGAACGACACGATCAGCTGACCACCCGGCCGTGTGACCCGCAGCAGTTCGGAGGCCACGGCTTCGGGGTATTGGAGGTATTGCCAGCCGGCCACGATCAGCACCGCGTCGACACTCTCGCTCTGGAGCGGAATCTCCTGGTTGAGGTTGAGGTTCTGCCGCCAATGGCTGTCGAGCCGTGGGTTGGCGGCCAGCTCCTGTTCGTTGAGCCCGTGGCCGATCACCCGCCCGTAGCTGATGTCGTCGGGTAGATGGGACACCCAGCTCGACATCAGATCCAAAACCACGGCCTGGGCCGGAATGCGTTCGCGGTAGAGCTGGGTGAGCCGCTCTCGGAAGGCCTGGTCGAGGTGCTGAACAAAGCGGGGCTCGGCGTAGAAGAGCTGATCGTCGCTGTTGTCCCACTTGCGGCGCTGGGCCTCACTGAGCACCTGAACCGCCACCATGACCAGCCATCGCCATCGAGACCCTAACGCCCGCTGCCCCCAGGGCCGGGGCGACGCTGCCTGGTGAAACGACGGCTTTGACGGCGCCGGGCCCATCGCCTGGCCGCGGGTGTCGCCCGCATCGGCAGCGATCCAAGACCTGCGGCCCCACGTGCTTCTGGTGTGCCGCCTCATCGTTTCCGCCAGGTGCAGACTGGCCGCAGCGCCTCCTCCCCCCCAATGCCAGTCCCGCCGCTGCAGGCGGTGAATCGATGACGGCCCGTCTGGAAAACCTCAAGCCCGAGGCCCACCAGATCAGCGCGATCTACGAGCCCATGCTCCCCAGACAGCCGATGCGCTTGCTGCTGGCGGACGACCCCGGTGCCGGCAAGACGATCATGGCCGGCCTGCTGATCAAGGAACTGCTGATCCAGGGCGAGCTGGAGCGCTGCCTGATCGTGGCGCCGGGAAGCGTCAGAGCCGGCAGCTGCAGTGGTTCCAGCCGGTGTACGTGGGGCTCAGCTGAGCTATCTTCACTCCCTGACTGAGAGATGCAAATCCGAAAAGCGTTGCTAGAAAGATGGTAGCAAGTGCTGCCTTAATGGTGAACGGCTCGCCTTTCTCCGTCAACACAGCTGCTTCCACGACCAACGCAGCCCGCTGCTGCTGGCGCTGGTTCCCCAAACAATGCTCAGCCAGCCATGCACGGCTGTTGGACCCCGTCAACTTCCGGCTGCAGCTCCAGGCACTGTTTCCCACCGGCGGCTAGGCCGCTGTTCAGCCGACGGCGGAACTGAACGGTTCAGGCTGTTCGAACAGATCGCGGTCGCTGGTCTCTGGCGACCTGGTGAGTAGCGTGCCAGGCATAATTTCGAAGTCAGAGCTGAACTGCACCAGCACCTCCTGAAGTTTCTGAATGATTGAAGCATCGCCATCAAGTCTCACTTTCCCTTCCCCCGCCAGAATCGGGAAGGTGCTCAGACCTGACATGATCAATTCCAATTCACTGCGGTTGATCACGATGGAGAGATCAGCGCTTGCACTCTGGAATCCCTTGCTATTTTTCAAGGTTGAATTGCTCATCTCGATGATGAATTGTTCGCCATTGTCTGGCGTCATGAGATTAACCACGAAGGCCAATCCTTCTGCCTTGCGGCTATCAAGTCGGATGCCGAGATAGTCGAGTAGAAGGTCGGTCGACATTGCCTTTACCGTATCGGGATTGATAGGCTGAGGGGTAGAGCCACTGGGAAGACCATGGCGCAGCTCAAAGGCTGCTGCCAGGAAACTATTGCGCACACTGGGGCTTTCTTTCTGATAACCGATCTGCTCAAAAGCATCGGCGAGTAGGTCCTTGGCCTCCTGGTTCTCAGGTTCCGCATAGACTAATTTGTTGAGAATCTCGCTGGCACTCAGATAGTTGCCCTGGTCAACAAGCTGCTGACCCTTGGCGATGATCCGGTCGGCTCCCCCCCATCATCTTCACGTACAGCGGCGCTGAATCACCCGGGGAGAGAGGGATCAAGGTGGCTGGATTGGCATCCCAATAGCCGAGATAGCGGTTGATCACGGCGCGGCTGTTGTGCTCTTCTGAGCCGTGATAGCTGTGCGCTGCCCACTGGTTCTTGAGACTCTCCGGTTGCTAATAAACATTGTGAATCTCATTGATCGTGACCCCCTTGTTGGCATGGTGCAGCACTTCGTTGTGCAGGTGCGCGTAGGTATCCCGCTGGGTGTGCATCACCTCCTGAATTCGCCCATTACCCCAACGGGGCCAGCTGTGGGAGGCAAACAGCACTTCGGCATCCTGGCCAAAGAGGTAGTGGGCCTCGCTGATCTTTTTGGACCATTCTAGCGCATCTCTGACAAGGGCGCCACGCAGCGTGTAGATATTATGAATCGTTCCACAGATATTCTCGGCGGCCCAGAAGGCTTTCCAGTCGGGGAAATAGGTGTTCATCTCAGCCGGTGCTTCCGTTCCGGGAGTGTTCTGGAACACCATCCGTACACCGTCAATTGTCAGCTCTTCAATCGCTTGTTCGATGCTGCGGCTGGGCTCAATCAGCCCCACCCTGCCGGCAGCTGTGTTCTTGCCGATCGACTGATCGACGTGACCGTAGGGACTGCGTGGCAGCAGCAGGCCATATTAATAGAAGGCACGTCTGGTCATGGCAGTGCCGGTATAGACATTCTCCTCGATCGCGTGCTTCATGAACTCGACAGGGTCAAGAATCTGCACCTTGCCACTGTTGACATCCTCTTCTGACACGACACCACGAACACCGCCGAAGTGATCGACATGGCTGTGGGAGTACACGACTGCCACCACCGGTCTCTCGCCGAGTTGCTGATTGACAAAATCGAGCGCGGCCCGCGCGGTCTCCTTGCAGGTAAGCACGTCAAACAGGATCCAACCTGTCTGCCCCTTGATGATGGTCATGTTGGCGAGATCGAAACCTCGCACCTGATAGATCTTATCGGGCAATACTTCATAGAGTCCATAGGCCATATTTAAGACGGCTTGCCGCTGCAGAGAGGGGTGAATACTGTCGAAAACGCTGTCAAAACCCCGAAGCAGAAAATCGTAGCTGCCCATATCCCAGGCCACATTGCCGGCTTCCGCCATGATCTGTTTGTAGTCTGGTGCAGCGATGAAACCGCGCTGTGCTTCTTCGAAGTCACGCTGATCCTCGAATGGCAGGCTACGCCGTAGCGACTTCTGAAATTCGATCGTGTAGGGCGAGGGACGTTTGCCTTTCGCATCGAAGTGGGGCATGGCCGTGCCTGCCTGATCAGCATTCGTCATGGGGTTTCGTCCTGTCTTGAACGTGGCTTGGGTCTCAACATCAGGATGGCTAGGCTGGGCCCGCCTGTCATCGCCTGGTGGCCCAAGCCCAGGGCCAGCCCGGCGCCCTGGGACAACGCGCCTCAGGGGCTCAGCGCCCCGCGAGGCTGATCCGACTCAGCGCGGGCGAGCACCTGCTCGGGGTTTCGGAGCTCAGCAACCCGCTCCAGGCCGGGCCGCACTACAGGGGACATTCCCTCTGCAGCAAGGGAAAAGTGTTCCCCATCGACGGGGCCAGGCTCAGTGAGGCGCTGCGAATCGGCCGGATCGGGCCATCGCTCGCTGACTTCGCCCATCGCTCGCCCGCTCCGCCCATTGCTCTGAACGCACCCATGACCTGACCGCAGACCGGGATAACGCAGTAGGGCAACTGCGCAGAAGATATGCTGCATTTTAGAGGCCTTGACGCACTGATTGTCCGGTGGTGGAGCCCTTCAGGGTTCAGGTCATGCAGGGCTCTGGTCATGCAGGGTTGAGGGTGAGGCGGGTTGTTGGTCAGGATCAGGTTTGGCTATGGCGT
Source organism: Cyanobacteriota bacterium (assembly GCA_046081805.1). Taxonomy (GTDB): domain Bacteria; phylum Cyanobacteriota; class Cyanobacteriia; order PCC-6307; family Cyanobiaceae; genus UBA5018. The sequence continues at coordinate 2,645 of JBJTWP010000122.1, read as the reverse complement.
ACCCGTCGAACCAAGACACGGATCAAGCCAGGGATCAGCCCAGCGATCAAACCAGCAATCAAGCCAAGGATCAGACCACAGCGCAGTGGACCCAACGCCACACGATCGGGTCAGCTCCGCACTGTCGGGTCAGCTCCGCATTGTTGGGCCAAATCCGCTCTGCCGGCCCAACTCCGCTCTGGCGGTGCCAGGATAGACGTCCCTTCCGCCGGCCACTGACTGATGGGAGCCTCCGCCAGCGTCCTCACCAGCGCCTCCCCGCGTCTCACCCTGCAGTGTGAGGGGATCGGGCCTGACACCACCACGATCCGCTCGCTCGACTGGGATCGCAGCCGCTTTGACATCGAGTTCGGCCTGCGCAACGGCACCACCTACAACGCCTTCCTGGTGCGGGGTGAGCGCACGGCTCTGATCGACACCAGCCATCTCAAGTTCGCGGACACCTGGTTGCCGCTGCTGCTGGAACAGATCGACCCCATGGCGATTGATCACCTGATCGTCAGCCACACTGAGCCCGATCATTCCGGCCTGATCGGCCATCTGATCGATCTCAACCCGGAGATCGAAATTGTGGGTTCGAAGGTGGCGATTCAGTTCCTGGAAAACCAGGTGCACCGTCCGTTCAAGAGCCGGGCGGTGAAGAGCGGAGATAGCCTCGATCTGGGCATCAATTCCAGCAGCGGTGTGCAGCATCGCTTTGAGTTTTTGAGTGCTCCCAACCTGCATTGGCCGGACACGATCTTCTCCTTCGACCACGGCACCGGCATCCTTTACACCTGTGATGCCTTTGGGCTGCACTACTGCTCCGACGATCTCTTCGACGTGGATCCCGGCGCCATCGCCCCGGACTTCCGCTTTTACTATGATTGCCTGATGGGCCCCAATGCCCGCAGCGTGCTGCAGGCGATGAAGCGCATGGACAGCCTGCCGCCGATCACCACGATCGCCGTGGGCCATGGGCCATTATTGCGTCACCATCTCGACCTCTGGACGGGCGACTACCGCAGCTGGAGCAGTGACCGCAGCCAGGGAGAGGCCTATGCCGCCGTGTGCTACCTGAGCCAGTACGGCTTCTGCGATCGTCTCAGCCAGGCCATTGCCCGCGGCATCGGCAAGGCCGAGGCCCAGGTGCAGCTTGTGGATCTGCGCGCCACGGACCCCCAGGAACTGAGCGCCCTGGTGGGCGAGGCCAACGCCGTGGTGGTGCCCACCTGGCCCTCGGACCCCGATGCCGAGCTGCAGGCCTCGATCGGCACCCTGCTGGCCGCGCTCAAGCCGAAGCAGTGGGTGGCCGTCTATGACGCCTATGGCGGCAACGACCAGCCGATCGACACCGTGGCCAGCCAGCTCCGCAGCCTTGGCCAGCAGCAGGCCTTTGCGCCACTGCGCATCCGACAGGTGCCCGGCGCCGCGGTCTACCAGCTCTGCGAGGAAGCCGGCACCGACCTGGGCCAGCTGCTGACCCGCGCCAAGGCGATCGCTGCCATGAAGTCGCTCGACGGGGATCTTGACAAGGCGCTCGGTCGCCTCTCGGGGGGCCTCTACGTGGTGACGGCCCGCCAGGGGGAAGGTGACACGGCCCGCAGCGGCGCCATGGTTGCCAGCTGGGTGAGCCAGGCCAGCTTCGACCCACCCGGCCTCTCGATCGCCGTGGCCAAGGACCGGGCGATCGAATCCCTGCTGCAGGTGGGGGATCGCTTCGTGCTGAACATCCTGCGCGAGGACAACCACCAGTCGCTGCTGCGCCACTTCCTGCGCCGCTTCCCGCCTGGCGCCGACCGCTTCGCCGGGGTCGCCGTGCTTGACGATGTGGCGCGGGGTGGTCCCGTGCTGGGGGATGCCCTGGCCTACCTGGGTTGCCGGGTCAGCCAGAGGATGGAGGTGAGCGACCACTGGGTCGTCTATGCCGAGGTGGAGCAGGGGAATGTGGCCGATGCGTCGGGCCGCACCGCCGTGCACCACCGCAAGGTGGGCAACCATTACTGACCTGAGCCCCGAACCGATGAGCCAGTCCACCGCAGGCGATCGCCGTGTGATCGCCCTGCCCCTTGAGCCCGGGCTGCTCTGCCTGCGGGGGCTCAGTCCTCGGCGACTGCGCTTCGAGGTCGAATACGGCCTGGAGCGGGGCACCACCGCCAACAGCTTCCTGTTCGAGGGCGGAAGCGCCCCGGACGGCCATGCCGTGCCGCCGGTGCTGATCCATCCCCCGGGGATGACCTATGCCGAGCCGTTCTTCGCCGCCCTGGCGGAGTGGGTGCCTGCCGACGCCGCCCTCAAGGTGGTGGTGGGGGTGGTCAACCCCAACCGGGTGGAGCTGCTGCGCGCCATGGCGACGCGCTGGCCGCAGCTGGCACTGGTGGCTTCCAATGCCGGCGCCAAGCTGGTGCGGGAGCTCTGGGATCAGCGGCGTCCGGCCACGCCTGGCGCGCCCGAGCCAGCGCCGCTGCCGCCCCTGCCCCCCATCGATGTGGTGAAGCAGGAGGTGTACCGGCGGCTGGCCGGGAACTTCAGCCTGTGCCTGATCCCGGCACCCACCCCCCGCTGGCCGGGGGGCCTGATGGCGTTCGAACAGAGCAGCGGCCTGCTGATGAGCAGCAAGTTCTTCTCCGCCCACATCTGCGACCAGGCCTTTGCCGAGGCCAACC
>JBJTWP010000121.1:0-3349 GCA_046081805.1 Cyanobacteriota bacterium | reverse complement strand
CGCACCCCCGCCTCCCGATAGGCCGGCATCAGCGCCTCCACGGCACCGTGCAGCAGGATCTCGTTTCCCTCGCCGCCGGGCTGGCCCGGTTCGCCCACGCCGATGGCGGCCAGCTCCGCCAGCAGCCGCTGGGCCTTGCCGAAGGCATAGGCAAACAGGATCGAGGGTCGCTGCGGCGCCGCCCGCCACCACTCCAGGATCTCGCCGGCCAGCTCCGCGCCGGGCCGCCAGCGGTAGATCGGCAGGCCGAAGGTGGCCTCCGTGATGAACACATCCGCCTGCACCGGTTCGAACGCTGCGCAGCTGGGGTCGGCGCAGCGCTTGTAATCACCGCTCACCAGCCAGCTCTCGCCGCCGGCCTCCAGCCGGATCTGGGCGCTGCCGAGCACATGGCCGGCGCTGTGGAACGACAACCGCGCTCCGCCGATGCGGTGCAGCTGGCCGTAGTCCACCGGGATCAGATTGATGCCGGCCCCAAGCCGCTGGCGCAGGATTCCCTCGCTGACACCGGTTGCCCAGTACTCGCCGCAGCCGGGCCGGGCGTGGTCGGCGTGGGCATGGGTGATCAGGGCGCGCGGCACCGGCCGCCAGGGGTCGATCCAGGCGCGCGCGGCCCGGCAGTAGAGGCCCTGGGGGGTGAGTTCCAGCAGGCTGCCGGGGGGCAAGGGCATGGGGAGAGGGGCATGGGGGCAATGGGTCCACCAGCTTCTAGCCCCTGGGCCACCCCCACCAGCCACCGCTCTGGCCATGGCCCTGCATCGCCTGGCGGCGGTGGCTCGGCCGATCAGTGCTGCCGTGGCCCGGCAGGCCGGCCTTCGCTCAGGTTGCGGGCCTGCGCCTTGTTCGATGAGCCGCAGCGTCAGCCCTCATCCCACAGGCTCTGCAGGGTCCAGGGGCCGCCCTCCAGCAGCCAGAACGAGCCATCCACCAGGCGGCGGTGCTGATCCAGCCCAGCGATCCGCTCCAGATTTGCGGGGGTGAGCTGCAGATCGGCCGCCTCCAGGTTCTCCCGCAGCCGGGCCGGACTCACCGATTTGGGAATGGTGGAGACGCCGCCCTGCAGCTGCCAGGCGATCAGCACCTGGGCGGGGCTGCAGCCGTGCTCCGCGGCGATCGTGCCGATCACGGGGTTCTCCAGGAGCACCGGCTCATCGGCACCCTTGAGCGCCGCCGGCCGGTCGCCGGAGCCGAGCGGGGAATAGGCGGTGATGTGCACACCGGCGGCCGCGCAGTCGGCCAGCAGCTGCGCTTGCTGCAGCAGGGGATGCCGCTCCACCTGGTTCACCTCGGGCTGGCGGCGGGCGGTGCTGAGCAGCTCCTGCAGCTTGCGGCTGGAGACGTTGCTCACGCCGATGTGGCGCGTGAGACCCAGCTCCAGCACCGCTTCCATGCCCGCCCAGGTGTTGGCCAGCGGCAGCGCCGCCAGGGGCAGCAGGTCGTCACCGCTGGCGGGGAAGGCCACCCCCGGCTTGATCGGCACCGGCCAGTGCACCAGGTAGAGATCCAGCCAGTCCAGGCCCAGATCGGCGAGGGTGCGGCCCAGGGCCGGTTCCACGTTCTCGCGTCCATGGGCGTTGCACCAGAGCTTGGAGGTGATCCACAGCTCCTCGCGGCGCACCTCACCGGCCTCGATGGCGCCGCGGATCGCCGCGCCCACCTCCGGCTCGTTGGCATAGACACTGGCGCAGTCGATGTGGCGGTAGCCCAGCCGGATGGCTTCCCGCACCGCCGCCCCCACCTCGCCCGGGACCGCCTTCCAGGTGCCCAGCCCCAGCAGGGGCATGCGATCGCCATTGGCGAAGGCCACGGTGCGCATCGGCGAAAGATTGGCTCCCTGCTGCCACCCTAGGCAGAGTGGCGGGTCTGCCCCGGTCGGGACAAGCCGCAGCCTTGCCATCATGAAGGGCAAGCTCTGGATCAGCCATGGATCTGGCAACGCAACCCTGCATCCCATGCCAGGAGGGGGCCCCGACCCTCACCCAGGCTGAGCTTGAGGCGTTGCTGCCGCAGCTGCCGGGCTGGTCGGTGGTCGATCAGCACCACCTGAGCCGCTCGCTGCGCTTCGCCGATTTCCAGAGCGCCCTCGACTGGGTGAACGCCGCCGGCGCCATCTGCGAGGCCGAGGGACACCACGCCGAATTCACCCTCGGCTGGGGCCACGCCGAGGCGGTGATCTACACCCACAAGGTGAATGGGCTCACCCAGGCCGACGCCGTGCTGGCGGCGAAGTTCAACACCATCGGAGCTGGCGCCGGCTGAACCCCCACCCCGTACAGCCAGGCCGCCAGACCGGGCGATCCAGCCGGCCCCGGGGATGGGAAGCCCGCCCACCCCTCCACCGTTGACGCCGCTCGCCGCCGCCTCTAGCCAGGGTATGCCCCGCAGGTGGCCGCCATGGCCCTGGACGACTTTCGCGATGAGCTTGCCGCCACCGCAGCCGCTCTCGCTGCCCCGGGCACGGGCCTGCTGGCGGCAGACGAATCCACCGGCACGGTCGGCCAGCGCTTCGCGGCGATCGGGCTGGAGAACACGGAGGAGCACCGGCGCGCCTACCGCACCCTGCTGGCCACCACGGCGGGACTGGCCGAGCACATCAGCGGTGTGATTCTGTTCGAGGAGACCCTGTTCCAGGACAGCACGGAGGCGGCAGGAGGCGCGCCGATCGTGGAGCTGTTTCAGCAGCAGGCCATTGTGCCGGGCATCAAGCTGGACCAGGGGCTGGAACCCCTGGCCGGTGGACTCGCCGGGGAGAGCTGGTGCACCGGTCTCAAGGGTCTGGCCGAGCGCGCCGCGCGCTGCTACGCCCGTGGCGCCCGCTTCGCCAAGTGGCGGGCCGTGCTGCAGATCAGCGCCAGCGGCGCCCCCTCGGAGCTGGCGGTGCGCGAGAACGCCTGGGGCCTCGCCCGCTACGCCCGCACCGTGCAGGACCACGGGCTGGTGCCGATCGTCGAGCCGGAGATCCTGATGGACGGTGACCACGACATCACCACCACCGCCTCGGTGCAGGAGTGGGTGCTGCGCACCACCTACGAGGCCCTGGCGTTGAACGGCGTGTTCCTGGAGGGCAGCCTGCTCAAACCCTCGATGACCTGTCCCGGCGCCGATTGCCCCCAGCAGGCCAGCCCCGATGAGGTGGGGGAATTCAGCGTGCGCACCCTCAGTCGAAGCGTGCCCGCGGCGGTGCCGGCGATCCTGTTCCTCAGCGGCGGCCTCCGTGAAGAGGACGCCAGCCTCTGCCTCAATGCCATCAACCATGCGGCCGCGCTGGGCTACGCCCCCTGGCATCTGGGCTTTTCCTTCGGCCGCGCGCTGCAGCACTCCTACCTCCAGCACTGGGGCGGCAAGGATC
>JBJTWP010000120.1:0-2934 GCA_046081805.1 Cyanobacteriota bacterium | reverse complement strand
GGGGTCTGCGGGGCAGCCGGGCGGGCAAGCGCTCACGAACTTCAAACTTGGTTCAAAAGCCTGCAGCCAACACCACGTTTCACGGCTCTATGTGTTCGGTTCGCTGCTGCGCCCCGATGACCGCCCAGGTCAGAGCGACATCGACCTGCTGGTGGAGTTCCACCCGCTCAAACCCACCGAGCTTGTCGATGCCTACTTCGGGCTCGAAGAACAGCTCGCCGACAGCCTTGGCACTCCGGTGGATCTGGTGATGGCCACCGCCAGGCGCAACCCCATCGTGCAGGCCGACAGCGACGCTACCAAGCAGTTGCTCTATGCGGCGTGATTCCAGGTTGCTGCTGATGGCTGGCGTCGAATGCGGTCGCGGGCGTCACTTTCGACAAGGTTGATGATGCACTTGTTTGGGGTGTCATTCAAAAATCGCTCTCTCAATTGTGCGCCACCGGTTCTGCATTGATTAACAGCCTGCAACGCGAGGAGAGCTGATCCAGGCCCTGGAACTTGACTTGTGGCCCCCCCCCGGGCTTCTCGCGCAGCTGGAGGCCCTGCTGCAGCGGTTCGTGGATCTGATGCGCCTGCGCGAGCGCATGCCCCCCCCTGCGCCAGGCGATCCTGCGGGAGGGTGTCAGCGCGTGAGCGGCAACTGAATGCGTTCCTGACGCCATGACAACGGCTTTTCAATTCCGTTACTCGTCGGTCGCGGCCTGTAGATCCTTCAGCAGCACAACCAGGTGCAGTGGATCACTCGGCGAGGGCCAGAAGCCGAAATGCTCGTAAAACCCTCGCGCCCGTTCATCCTTGGCATGCACCGCCAAAGCGCGGATGCCGGCGATCTCCGCCGCCGCCAGCGTGCGGCCAATCGCGTCCTTCAGCAGCGCGGCACCCAGGCCCTGCCCCTGGTGTTCCACCGCCACCGCGAGGCGGGCCAGCACCATCAGCGGTTTCGGGTGGCGCGCCAACCCTTTGCGGATGCGTTCGGGGGCCTGCTCAGGGCTCACCTCTCCCACCACCAGGGTGTGGAAGCCCACCACGGCATCTCCCGCCAGTGCCACGTAGGTGCGACTGGCACGGGCCCGTTGATTGACCAGGGCGAAGCGGATCAGGAATCGATTCAGCGCTACCTCGCCGCAATCAAAGGCCTCCACGGCATGGCTGGCCTGGATCGGTTCGATCCGAGGCCGGCTCACCCGGCGCCACCGGCAGGCGGCTCTTCCATCACGCTCTGTTCCATCACGCTGGGCTCCTGCAGTAAACGCGCCAGTCGTGGGTGCACCTGGGGTGGGGCATCCAGGGCTGCCGCGAACGCCTCCCACTGCTCTTCATCCAGCTGGAAGCTCCTCCGGTCAGACAACGTCATGACAATCACATCTGACCAGCTGGTTCTCAACGCAGAACCTGAACCTCCACCTTCATTGGCAGCTCAGCCCAGGCCCGATCACAGGTCACCACCGTGAGGCCCAGCCGCAGCCCCAGGCTGAGGCAGGCGCGATCGGCCAGCGACAGGCCCTGCTGGCGGGTAAAGGGGCCACAACTGGCCGGCTCGCTCGCCATCCGTAGCCAGAAAGGGCTCACCTTGCATCCCGAGGGCCTGCAGCTCCTCCCGCATTCCCTGCACGTCCACTCCTGCGGAGAGCGACTTCTGCACCACCTCAGCCCAGTTCACGCTGGCCAGCCGCGCATCGCTCAACAACCCATCCACCACCTCGGCGCCCGGTTCCTGCAGCAGATACGTCAACAGGGCTGAGGCATCCAGCACCACCGTCACTCCTCACCCTCCCGCCGGCTCTCGTCGCGGCGTTCGCAGATGAGTTCGTCCACAAGCCTGCGCTGCGCCGGCACCTGGAAAAGCGTTCTTTCAGGCGTTGCTTGATCTGCTCCGGCTTCTCCAGCACCAGGCGATTGGCCTCCTGGCGCGCCACCAGCCGATCTTCTTCCTCCAGTCCCAGAGAGCGCCGCAGCTGTGCCGGAATCACGAGCCGTCCCTGCCGGTCCAGGCTCACGTCCACGGAGGCAGTGTTGTCGCTCATGGCAAACAGCGGTGGCACGCAGCTATGAGGCGTGGCACAACCAGATATGCCACACAGGCCCCGGTCGTCATGCGTTGCAGCTCGTGGACCCCATCGACTGGCTTGTTCGTTCTTCGCAGCAGACCCGGTTCCCAGGCGTTCCGCCGTTGCCAGACTCGGCCCCATGGGCAGCCCCTCCCTCCCCGCAGCAGGCCCCGATTCCGCCCAGGTGCGCAGCCAGCTGGTCACCGCCCTTGAACTGGAGCTGGTCGGCCCCACCCAGCGGGTGCTGCAGGCCCTCGGCGCCGAGGCCGGGGGCCTGGAGACGGAAGCTCTCGATCGGCTGCCCAGCAGCTGGTACCCCACCGGCTTCCTGGTGCCCACCGAAACCGATCTGTCGCTCAAGTGCGACGACACGGCCGACGACGACTTCGCCGCCGCCGATGGAGTGGACCTGCGCAAGCCGAAAAAAGCCAACAGCGAGTACAAACCAGGTTCCGGCGATGACGGTGGGAGCAGCGAGTCGGGCCCGACCAAGCCCCAGCTGTTCCCCTCTTCGATCGGTGTCAGCGTGCTGCTGCCGCCCGGCACCGCTCAGCCAGGGCTATGCCGCCGGCACCGCGGCCGTGACGCTCTTTCTCACCAACGAGCGCAAGAAGGCGATCACGCTGGTGGAGCGGGATCAGAACTCAGCCTTTCAGGCGGAGCTGGAGCTGCGCTGCCCCCAGGGCTTCGTGGCACGGCTTGATCCCCACGCCCATCGGGCCAGCGGCGACTGGGATGAGGCGGTGAACGCCCTGCAGTTCCGTGATGCCCGGGAATTTGGCGTAGGCCACAACGTGGGCGTGGAGGTGGATCAGGGGGCCGATGGCGGCTGCACACGCCTGCGCACCACCTGGATCCCCCAGGCCAGCGTGGAGAAGGTGGT
>JBJTWP010000119.1:0-3145 GCA_046081805.1 Cyanobacteriota bacterium | reverse complement strand
AACCCCACATTAATGGCGGTGCGCGGCAACTACGACCAGGTCAACCGCCTGTGTTCGGAAGTGGCCAACACCTATGGCTGGGGTTTCGTCAACATCAACCTGCGCCCCTACTACTCCGAGGGGTCCAAGACCCTCGGCTATGAGGTGATCGAGCAGCTGGGCTGGGAACTGCCCGACCACATCGTGGCGCCCCTGGCCTCCGGCTCCCTGTTCACCAAGATCCGCAAGGGCTTCGACGAATTCATCAAGGTTGGTCTCGTTGATGAGAAGCCGGTGCGGTTCAGCGGCGCCCAGGCCGAAGGCTGCTCCCCCATCGCCCAGGCCTTCGCCGCCAGCCGCGACTTCATCACCCCGGTGAAGCCCAACACCATCGCCAAGTCGATCGCCATCGGCAATCCGGCCGACGGCCCCTACGCCATCGACATCGCCAACGCCACCGGCGGCAGCATCGCCGCGGTGAGTGACGCCGAGATCATCGAGGGCATCAAGCTGCTGGCCGAAACCGAGGGCATCTTCACCGAAACCGCCGGCGGCACCACGATTGCGGTGCTCAGGAAGCTGGCGGAGCAAGGCCGGATCAACCCCGAGGAGCGCACCGTGGCCTACATCACCGGCAACGGCCTCAAGACCACCGAGGCCATCGCCGACGCCATCGGCGCCCCCTTCACCATCGAAGCTCAGCTCGACAGCTTCAAGGCCGCCTGGCAGCAGGCCCAGGCCATCCACGCCCAAGGCTGAGCGGCTCGCCCCCCCGTTCTGCCCGTCCAGCCGCCGGCTGAGGGGCGCCGTTCCAGCCGCCCCCCGGTTCTCCCCTCCATTCCCGCCTCTGTTCCGCAGCCATGGCCGTTCAGGTTCTGATTCCCACCCCCCTGCAGAAGTTCACCAACGACGAGGCCAGCGCGTCGGTTGAGGCCAGCAGTGTGGATGGCCTGATTGAGGCGCTGGAGCAGCGCTATCCCGGCCTGAAGGCCCGTCTCTGTGATGAGGCCGGCAAGCTGCGTCGCTTCCTCAACGTGTATGTGAACAGCGAGGACATCCGGTTTCTCGACAGCCAGGCCACCGCACTCAAGGACGGCGACGAGGTGAGCATCGTGCCCGCCGTGGCGGGTGGCTGAATCCAAATCGGGACAGCCAACGAGCGGGGTGGGCGGTCCGTTGCCGTTGCCGCGGGCAACAGCCGGCCGCTTCCCCTCAATAAGGTGCGTCGACGTCTTCAACAGTGAGGTGATGGCATGACCCAAACTCCGGCAGCCACCAAAGCCCTGCTGTTCGACTACCGCCAGGCCGCCAACCCGGTGCGCCACGGCCTCACCGACCCGATTCCCTACCGCCGCTGGGGGGCTGAACTGCATCGCCATGGCCCCAGCGGTGTGATCGCCCTGGATCTCAGCGCCGAGCTGGGCACCGAGGCCCCGGCCACCAGCCCGGCTCTGGCCGCTCACTTCGTGCGGATCGAGGCCGGTGAAGGCGTCAAGGCCGCCGCCCAGGCCACCAGCTCCCTGTTCTTCGTGCTCTCCGGCAGCGGCCGCTGCCGCCGCTCCGCCCAGGGCCGCAGCCCCGCCGCGGCCATCGACTGGGGTGCGGGGGATCTGTTTGTGCTGCCGGCCGGCGCCGATCCCCTGCTGCAGGCCGACACCACCAGCGTTCTGTACTGGGTGCATGACGCTCCCCTGTTGAGCTACCTGGGGGCCGAACCCCGCGCACCACGCTTCGAGGCCACCCACTATCCGGCCAGCTGGCTGAGGGCGGAGCTGGACAACCTGGCCGCCGATCCCAGCAGCACCCGCAGCAACCGGCTCAGCCTGCTGCTGGCCAACGAGGATCTGCCCGCCAGCCGCACCGTGACCCATGTGCTCTGGGCGATGTATGGCCTGGTGCCTCCGGGTGCCACCCAGGCGCCCCATCGGCACCAGTCGGTGGCGCTGGATCTGATCATCGACTGCACCCCCGGCTGCTACACGCTGGTGGGCACGGAACTCAAGGACGACGGCTCGATTCGTAACCCACAGCGGATCGACTGGGAAGCGGGCGGCGCCTTCATCACTCCCCCAGGCCACTGGCACGCCCACGTCAATGAGAGCAGCAGCTCCGCCTTCCTGCTTCCCATTCAGGATGCCGGCCTGCAGACCTACCTGCGCAGCCTCGACATCCGCTTCGCGAGCTGACGCCCCTCTCCGTGACCCTCTCCCTAGACGGCCTGGCCCCATGGCTCACGGCGTTGCAATCCCCCTGGGGTGCGGTGCTCTTTGTGCCGCTCTATGCCCTCTGGGTGACGCTGCTGCTGCCGGGGGTGTGGGCCTCGATGCTGGCCGGTGCCCTCTACGGCACGGTCTGGGGGAGTGTGGTGGTGTTCGTGGGGGCCTGCCTCGGTGCCCTGGCCGCCTTCCTGCTGGGCCGCACCTGGCTGCGGGGCTGGGCCCGCCGCCGCCTGGCCGCCGTTCCGAAACTGCAGGCGGTGGAGCAGGCCGTGAGCCGTGAAGGCCTGAAGCTGGTGCTGCTCACCCGCCTCTCGCCCGCCTTCCCCTTCTCCCTGCTCAACCTGGCCTATGGCCTCAGCGAGGTGAGCCTGCGGGACTACAGCGTGGGATTGGTTGGCATCCTGCCGGGCACGGTCCTGTTCTGTGGCCTGGGGGCCCTGGCCGGTGACGTGGCCCGCTTCGGGGAGGTGCTCAGTGGCCAGGCCGATGCCGGTACCTGGACCCTGCGGGTGGTGGGGGTGCTGGCCACCGTGGGCTCGGTGTGGCTGGCGGGACGGGCGGCGCAGCGGGCCCTGCGCGAACCGGCGGGGCCGTCGTCACCCGGCTGATCCCCCGGGCTGCTCCGGCTCGGCGGGCAGGGGCAGGGGCCAGTCCCGCAGGGCGGCGATCAGCACAAACCAGCCCAGCCGCAGCCGGGCCAGCAGGCCGGGGCGCGCGGCCAACTCGGCATATTTCGCCCGGCCGCACTCGGTTTTGATCCAGCGGTCAATGGCGGCGGGGTGGTGGGCCATCAGGCTGGTGTATTGGGCAGCCTGATTAGCTTGCTGCGGCGGTGTTCTGCCTGTTGTCATGGGAGCCACGCACGCCCAGCCCGGCTCCGCCGTGGTGCAGGCCCTGGCCAGCGACCCTCAGGCCGGCCTCACCTCGGCGGAGGTGGCGCGGCGCCA
>JBJTWP010000118.1:0-7954 GCA_046081805.1 Cyanobacteriota bacterium | reverse complement strand
CCGCCATCAGCCGTGGTGCTCCGCGGCCTGGGGAGCAGCCTCTGACTGGCTGCCACCGCCGTCGCCAGGCCCGGGACCCGGGCCCATGGAGACCTTCACCAGGGCATGGCGCAGCACCCTCAGCGAGATCCTGCCGGTGGTCGACAACTTCGACCGCGCCCGCCAGCAGCTCAATCCCCAGCATGAGGAGGCCCAGAACCTCCACCGCAGCTACCAGGGGCTTTACAAGCAGCTGGTGGAGGTGTTCAAGCAGCTGGGCGTATCACCGATGCGCGTCGAAGGGGAGCCGTTCGACCCCAACCTGCACGAGGCGGTCCTGCGGGAGCCCAGCCAGCACCATCCCGAGGATGTGGTGATCGAGGAGCTGCAGAGGGGGTATCACCTCAACGGTCGGGTGCTGCGCCATGCCCTGGTGAAGGTCTCCATGGGCCCGGGTCCCGGGCCTGGCGACGGCGGTGGCAGCCAGTCAGAGGCTGCTCCCCAGGCCGCGGAGCACCACGGCTGATGGCGGACTACTACGACCTGCTGGGGGTGTCCCGGGATGCCGATGCCGACACGCTCAAGCGTGCCTACCGGCGTCTGGCGCGTCAGTATCATCCCGACATCAACAAGGAGCCCGGCGCCGAGGACAGGTTCAAGGAGATCGGCCGTGCCTATGAGGTGCTGAGCGATCCCCAGACCCGCGCCCGCTATGACCAGTTCGGTGAGGCCGGCCTTGGCGGTTCCGCCGGCATGCCCGACATGGGCGACATGGGCGGTTTCGCCGACCTGTTTGAAACTTTTTTCAGCGGCTTCGGCGGCGGCATGGGCGGCCAGGCGGCCGGTGCCCGTCGGCGTGGTCCGCGCCAGGGCGACGACCTGCGCCTCGATCTCTCCATTTCCTTCCAGGAGGCCGTGTTCGGCGCCGAGAAGGAGGTGCAGATCCGCCATCTGGAAACCTGCTCCACCTGCAGCGGCAGCGGAGCCAAGGCCGGCAGTGGCCCCACCTCCTGCGGCACCTGCGGCGGGGCCGGGCAGGTGCGCCGAGCCACCCGCACGCCCTTTGGCAGCTTCACCCAGGTGGCCCCCTGCCCCACCTGCGAGGGCACGGGCCAGGTGATCGCCGATCCCTGCAGTGCCTGTGCCGGCCAGGGTCTCCAGCAGGTGCGCAAGAAGCTGCGCATCAATATCCCGGCCGGGGTTGACTCCGGCACCCGGCTGCGGGTGGCGAACGAGGGCAATGCCGGCCAGCGGGGCGGCCCGCCGGGGGATCTCTACGTGTTTCTCGGTGTGCAGACCCATCCCCAGCTGCGCCGTGATGGGGTGAACATCCACTCGGAGGTCACGCTCAGCTATCTCCAGGCGATCCTGGGTGACACGATCGAGGTGGAGACGGTGGACGGCCACGAGCCGCTGGAGATTCCGCCCGGCACCCAGCCGGCTGCTGTGATCACCCTTCAGAACAAGGGCGTGCCCCGGCTCGGCAACCCCGTGGCCCGTGGTCACCATCTGTTCACGGTGAAGGTGCAACTGCCCACCAAACTCAGTGGCGAGGAGCGGGAGCTGCTGGAGCAACTGGCCGGCCATCACACCAGCAAGGGCCACAAGCCCCACCACAAGAGCGGCTTGTTCGGCGGCCTGTTCGGCCATCGTGACTGAGCTGGATCTGCGGGGCATCCCCTGCCCCCTCAATTTCATCCGCACCCGTCTCGCCTTGGAGCAGGTGCCCGTCGGTGATGCCCTGACGGTGGATCTGGATCGGGGCGAACCCGAAGTCACGGTGACCAGCGGCCTTCGCCTCGCGGGACATGCCGTGACGGTGGAGCCCCATCCCGATGACGCCTCGGCGGTGCGGCTCTGGATCCAGCGGGCCATGCCGGCAGCCGGTGGCTGAGTCCGGGGTCAACGGGCAGGTGGTGGCGCTGCTGGCCAATTTCTGCTGGGTGGAACTCGATCAGCCAGGCCCCCGGGGGCGAACCCGCCTGCTCTGCACCCGTCGCACCCGGCTGGGCAAGAGCGGTCTGCAGATCTGCACCGGAGACCGGGTGCGGCTTGAGGGCATCGACTGGTCCGCCGGACGCGCCGCCGTGGGGGAGCTGGTGCCTCGGCTGTCGCTGTTGGAGCGGCCCGCTGTCGCCAACGTGACCCGGGTGGTGGTGGTGGTGGCCCTGGCAGAGCCCGACCCTGACCCGCTGCAGCTCACCCGGTTCCTGATCACGGCCGAGGCCACCGGCCAGCCGGTGGAGTTGGTGTTCTCCAAGGCCGAGCTGCTCAAGCGCGAGGCGCTGCAGCGCTGGTGCAGCCGCGCCCAGACCTGGGGTTATGAGCCGATCGCGCTCTCCCCAGCCACGGGCCTGGGACTGGAGCGATTGCGGGAGCGCCTTTGCCAGCCGGGATTGGCCGTGCTGTGCGGTCCTTCCGGTGTGGGCAAGAGCAGCCTGCTCAATGCCCTGCGGCCCGAGCTGGACCTGCGGGTGGGGACGGTGTCGGGTCGGCTGCAGCGGGGCCGACACACCACCCGCCATGTGGAGTTGTTCTCCATGGCGCCGGGAGCCCTGGTGGCTGATTCACCGGGCTTCAACCGCCCGGCCTTGCCGCCTGATCCAGCCACCCTTGCCCCGCTGTTTCCCGAGCTGCGCCAGCAACTGGCTGTTGCCTCCTGCCGCTTCAGCAACTGCCTGCACCAGGGCGATCCCGGCTGCGCCATCCGTCCCGGCTGGGACCGTGAACCGCTGTACCGGGAGTGCCTGGCGGCGCTGCTGGCGGAGGGGGCCCGCCAGCAGCAGCGGGCTGGCAGCGACCCGGGCGTGCGGCAGCGCGGCGGTCGTCTGGAGCCTCGCCTGGATCCCCGGCTGAGGCAGGACTCCCGACGGCGTCAGCGCCAGCAGGCCGAGCATGACCAGCCGTTGGAGGACCTCAGCCGCTCAGACCCGGCAGGTTGAGGTTGAGGCCGCCGGTGAGAGCATCCATCCGCTCCTTCATCGTGCCGGTGGAGTTGTCATACGCCGCCTTCAGGGCCTCCAGCACCGTGGCTTCGCAGGCCTCCACCCCTTCGGCCAACAGCTCAGGGGCCAGCTTCACCCGCAGCGGCTGCTGGTTGCCCGAGAGCCACACACTGGCGCGGCCATCGGCGCTGCTGCCCTCAATCTCCATGGTGTCCAGGTCTTCCTGGAGCTTCTGGGCGTTCTGTTGCAGTTCCTGGGCCTTCTTGAAGGCCTCGGTCAGCTGACCGAAGTTGGGTAGTCCGAAGCCTGCCATGCCTGGGAGGTCACTGCGCGCAGGCTACGGGAAGCCCAGCCGCCTGACCTCCGGGTGCAACACCAGGCCATGGGCGGTGTTCACCCGAGCCTGCACCTCGGCCATCAGGGCGTCGATCTCTGCGGCCCTGGCCTGGCCACGATTCACGATGAAGTTGGCGTGCAGCGTCGACACCTCCGCATCACCGATCCGCAGTCCCTTCAGCCCCAGCCCCTCGATCAACCGGCCGGCCTTCAGGGGTTCGGGATTGCGGAACACACTGCCGCAGCTGGGCATCTGGTAGGGCTGGGTGCTGGTGCGGCTTTGCAGGTTGGCGCTGGTACGGGCAGTCACAGCCGCAGGGTCGTGGCCGGGCTCCAGCCGGAAGCGGGCGGCCAGCACGATCAGCGGTTCGGCCTGGAGCCGGCTGTGGCGGTAGGCGAACTCCAGCTCGGCGGCATCCAGCCAGAACGGTGCATCGGGCCGTGCGGGATCCAGCACCCACAGCCGCTGCAGCCACTCGGCGATGCAGCCCCCCTGGGCACCGGCGTTCATCACCGCCGCGCCGCCCACCGTCCCGGGGATGCCCACCGCCCACTCCAGCCCGCGCAGACCAGCACGCGCCGCCTTGCGGGCCAGGGTGGGAATGGGTTCTCCGGCTGCCGCGTCCACCCAGCCGTCGTGGGCGTCGAGGCGGCTGCCCTGCAGGCGCCGCAAACAGAGGCTCAGGCCGCCCAGACCCTCGTCAGCGATCAGCAGGTTGGAGCCGGCGCCGATGCAGTGCAGCGGCATGGCCTGACCACGCACCCAGCGTGTGATCTGCTGCAGATCCTCGACGTTGGTGGGTTCCGCCAACCACTCCGCGCAGCCGCCCACCTTCCAGGTGGTGAAGTCGCGCAGCAGCTCCCCCCGGCGCAGGCTGGCTCCGGCAGCATCGCTGGCGGCCATGGGCGTCAGGCGGCCAGGGCCCCGGTGCCATCGGCCGCAGCCGCTTCGGCGGTGAGGGGCTGCAGGCGCTCCAGGCGGGGCCAGAGCCCGTTCACATCACCGGCCCCCATCACCAGCACCAGATCGCCAGCGTGGCTGCCGTGGGCCACCTGGACGGCCAGATCGTCAAGCTGGCTGCACACCTGCACCGCCATCGGGGGAGCGAGCCTCTGGATCTGGTGGGCCAGGGCCTGGCTGTCGATGCCGCTGATGGGCTGCTCCCCGGCCGCATACAGCGGTGCGAGCACCACGGCATCGGCGAGGCAGAGGGCCTGGGCGAAACCTTCCAGAAACTCAGCGGTGCGGCTGTAGCGATGGGGCTGGAACACGGCCAGCACCCGGCGTGGTGGCTGTGGCAACGGGCTGCGGCCACTGCGCACCATCAGCTGAGCCATCTCCAGGGTGGCCCTCACCTCGCTGGGGTGATGGGCGTAGTCATCCACCACCAGACGGCCATGCCAGGTGCCTCGGAAGTCGAAGCGCCGGCCTGGCGTGCGCAGGCTGGCCAGGGCCTGACGCAGTTCCGCGAAGGCGATGCCCTCCAGGCGACAGCAGGCGATGGCGGCCAGGGCATTGCTGAGGTTGTGCCGGCCCGGAACCGGGATGTCAATCGGGGCCAGCAACTGGCCGTTCTCGTAGAACTCGGCGGTGGTGCCATCCCCGCGCTCCTCCAGGGCGATGGCGGCGAAGTGGGCCCCTTCCGGGCTGCGGGTCGACCACCAGTAGGCCGGCTGGAAGTGCTCCCGCAGGATCGGGCAGTCGCCATTGGCCAGGACGGTCTCCGCCCCCGCCGCGAAGCGCTGCAGGGTGGCGACCAGCGCATCCAGGTTGGGGTAGTGGTCGGTATGGTCCAGCTCCACGTTGGTGAGGACCGCCAGCCGCGGCCGGAACTTCACCAGCGATCCATCGGATTCGTCGGCCTCCGCCACCAGCAGACGGCCCTTGCCGTGGCGGCCATTACTGCCGAAGGCCGGCACCACGCCACCGATCACGGCGGTGGGGTCCTGGTTGGTGGCCTGCAGCAGGGTGGCCACCAGGGTGCTGGTGGTGGTCTTGCCGTGACTGCCGGCCACGGCGATGGAGGGCTGGGCCTTGATCATGGCGGCCAGCACATCGGAGCGATGCACCACCGGAAGACCGCAGCGCCGGGCCTGTTGCAGTTCGGGATTGCTCTCCGGCACCGCCGAGCTGATCACCACCACCGGTGCGGTGGAGGTGCCGCTGCGGATGGCGGCCACGGTGGCGGCGTTCTGCTCGCGGAACACCCGCACCCCGAGCCGTCGCAGCCGTTCCACCACACTGCTGTCCTTCGGGTCGGAGCCGGTGACCGGGTAGCCCCGTTCCGCCAGGATTCCGGCCAGGGCCGACATGCCGATGCCACCGACCCCGATGAAGTGGAGGGGCTGGCGTCGATCGAGCAGCAGGGCCTGGAGCAAGTGTGCAGGTGCGGGACGCCTGGGCGACGCTAAGCCGTCAGGCTGGCTTCCCCCGCCTGCTGCTTCACAACCCTCACGACAAGGGGCCTGGCGCCATCGGGCCGTTCCATGGCGACGGGCCGTTCCACGACAACGGGCTGCGTCCGAGGCTGCTGGCCAGGGAGCCGGCCCCGATTTCTGTATGATCTGCGGCCAAAACCACCCTTGCTAGCGGTGTTCGCCGCTTCCTGCCATGACCCTGAAGGTTGCGATCAACGGATTCGGCCGCATCGGGCGCAATTTCATGCGTTGCTGGCTGAGCCGCGGGGAGAACACCGGCATCGAGGTGGTGGGGATCAACGGCTCCGGTGACACCAACACCAACGCCCACCTGCTCAAGTACGACTCGATGCTGGGCCCCCTGCGCAACGCGGAGGTCACCACCACCGAAGACACGATCGTCATCAACGGCAGGACTATCAAGACCTTCTACGACCGCAACCCCGCCAACCTTCCCTGGAAGGAGTGGGGCGTGGATCTGGTGATCGAGTCCACCGGTGTGTTCAACGACGATGTGGGGGCCAGCAAGCACTTCGTGTCGGGCGCCAAGAAGGTGATCCTCACCGCCCCCGGCAAGGGTGCCAAGGTGGGTACCTTCGTGGTGGGCGTGAACGACCACGAGTACCGCCACGAGGATTGGGACATCCTCAGCAACGCCAGTTGCACCACCAACTGCATGGCGCCGATCGTCAAGACGATCGACCAGGCCTTCGGCATTGTCAAGGGCACGATGACCACCACCCACAGCTACACGGGTGACCAGCGCATCCTTGATGCCGCCCACCGTGACCTGCGCCGCGCCCGCGCCGCTGCCGTGAACATCGTGCCCACCAGCACCGGCGCCGCCAAGGCCGTCGCCCTGGTCTATCCCCAGGTGAAGGGCAAGCTCAGCGGCATCGCCCTGCGGGTCCCCACCCCCAATGTGTCGGTGTGTGACATGGTGTTCGAGACCGGTCGCGACACCTCCGCCGAAGAGGTGAATGCGGTGCTCAAGGCCGCATCGGAGAACGGCATGAAGGGCATCATCAAGTACTGCGATCTGCCTCTGGTGTCGAGCGACCACGCCGGCACTGACGAGAGCACGATCGTGGACGCCGACCTCACCCTGGTGATGGGCGGCAATATGGTGAAGATTGTTTGCTGGTACGACAACGAGTGGGGCTACAGCCAGCGCGTTGTCGATCTCGCTGAGGTCGTGGCGAAGAACTGGCAGTGATCGCCGCAGGCAGGGCCTGAGGTTCAGATTCTCGTTGGGCCTCCATAGTTCTGCTGAGGGTACCGTGCCTGGTGGCTCGTCACCAGGCTGTTCAGCCGCCGTAAGGCGGCTTTCGTTTTTTGATGCACCGGGCTTCGCTGCACCGGGCTTCAGCCGGTCTGCTGCCCTTGCGGAAACCGTGCGCCAATGGCGCGATCAGCTTGATGCGCTCTGCCGCCAGCGGGGCCTGTCGCGGGCCGCGGCGATCCGCCAGGCGTTGCGCCTGTGGTTGCACCAGCAGAGTCCTGCCCACGGGGAGGTGTTCGGTCTGTGGCGCGATCGCCCTGATGCTCGACACCAACATCCTGTTCGATGTGCTGCGGTTCCATTGTGCTGGGCATGGGCTTCACCTTCGATGATTCGAGGCCTGCCGATGACGAGTCCCCAGGCATTCCCTCCCCGATCTCCATGATGGAGCGACTGATTGCCGAGAACCCGAAGAATGGCGAGGTGATCTTTCCGTACATCTGTGGCGAGGAAGTGAACAGCAGCTGCACCCATGCCCGTCACCGCTATGTGATCAACTACGGGGAGAGGAGTGAGGAGGAGTGTCGCCGGGAGTGGCCGGAGTTGATTGCGATTGTGGAGCAGAAGGTGAAGCCTGGGCGGTTGGCCCAGAACCGCGAGATTCGCTCGCGCTACTGGTGGCGCTTCGGACAGACATGCCCAGCGCTGTATGAGGCCATTTCAGGGTATGATCGGGTGTTGGCGATCCCATGTATCAGTAACACTTTGGCATTTGCCTCGCTGAAGCCATCAGTTGTGTTCTCACACAAGCTGATTGTCTTCCCCTTGCAAGAAGCTTCGTCTTTGGCCCTGATGCAGTCACGGACTCATGAATTCTGGGCTCGATCCTTTGCCTCATCTATGAAGGATGACCTGAACTACTCCCTCCTCCGACTGCTTCGACACCTTCCCATTCCCCACCGCTCCCCTCGATTCCGCCGCCATCGATCCATCCCAGGAAGCCACGCCCCAAAGCCTCGAAGCCATCGGCGAGCGCTACTACCAGTTCCGCGCT
>JBJTWP010000117.1:0-12424 GCA_046081805.1 Cyanobacteriota bacterium | reverse complement strand
CGTGCAGCCGCCTGGCGTGGAGCAGCTGGAGCAGTTGCGCTATGGAGCTCTGCTGATCGGCTTGCTCTCCCCCTACGGCGCCCATGCCCGCACGGCATGTCTCAACAGCAGGCAGGTGTCGGCTCTGGCCCTGGAGCTGCTGCCCCGCATCAGCCGCGCCCAGACGATGGACGTGCTCTCATCCCAGGCCAACATCGCCGGCTACAAGGCGGTGCTGCTGGCGGCGGCTGCCCTCGACCGCTACGTGCCGATGCTGATGACGGCTGCCGGCACGATCCAGCCTGCACGGGCCCTGATCCTCGGAGCCGGCGTGGCCGGCCTGCAGGCCCTGGCCACCGCCCGCCGGCTCGGTGCGGTGGTGGTCGTGAGCGATGTGCGGCCGGCGGCCCGTGAACAGGTGGAATCGCTGGGGGGCCGCTTCCTCTCTCCTCCCGAGCAGGAGCAGGCTCCCAGCGAACAGGGCGGTTACGCCCAAGCCGCCACCGAGGCGTTCCTCGCCGCCCAGCGCCGCCAGCTGGAGGAGCAGCTGGCCCAGGCCGACATGGTGATCTGCACCGCCCAGGTGCCGGGCCGCCGGGCCCCCCGCCTGATCAGCGAGGAGATGCTCGACTGCCTGCGGCCGGGCTCGGTGCTGGTGGATCTGGCCGTGGCCCAGGGCGGCAACTGCGCCTGCACCGTGGCCGGCGACACCGTGATCCGCAACGGCGTCACCCTGATCGGCGCCGATGCCCTGCCCAGCTCGGTGCCCCACCACGCCAGCGCCCTCTACGCCCGCAACCTGGCCGCCCTGCTGGAGCACCTGCTCGACAGCGCCGGCGGTGAGGTTGTGCCCAGCGAACCCCTTCCCTTCAACCTCGACGACCCGATCGTGGACGGCTGTCTCTTCATCCATGGCGGCGCCTGCCGCCGCCCCGACGTGCTCGGCATTGAGCCGCTCAGCAGCGGAGGTGCGTCATGAACAACCTGCAACAGGCCCTGTGGGTGCTGCTGCTCGGCAGCCTGCTGGGCTTCGAGTTGATCGGCAAGGTGCCACCCACCCTGCACACGCCGCTGATGAGCGGCGCCAACGCCATCAGCGGCATCACGGTGCTGGCTTCGCTCACCCTGATCGCCCGCGCCGGTGACAACACCGCCCTGCTAGTGCTCGGCGGCGCCTCGCTGGCCTTTGCCCTCTTCAACGTGATCGGCGGCTTCCTGGTGACCGACCGGATGCTCGCCATGTTCTCGCGCAAGTCATGAACACCACCTCTTCCCTTCTGGCCGGCGCCATCGACCTCAGCGCCGTGCTGCTGCTCGCCCTCTCGCTCAAGGGCCTGTCCCGGGTGCGCTCGGCCCGCAGCGCCAATGGTCTGGCCGCCCTGGCCATGGGCCTGGCGGTGCTGGGCCTGCTGCTGCAGGAACAGCTCAGCCCCACCGCCTGGCTGTGGATCGGCATCGGCAGCGCCATCGGCGGCCTGGCCGGTCAGCTCACCGCCCAGCGGGTGCCGATGACCGCCATGCCCGAAACCGTGGCCCTGTTCAACGGCTGCGGTGGCATGGCCTCCCTGCTGGTGGCCCTGGGCGTGGCCCTGTTCGAGCAGGGCGGCGGCCTGGTGGAGCAGGTGTCGATCGTGATCTCGGTGTTCGTGGGCGCCATCACCTTCAGCGGCTCGCTGGTGGCCATGGGCAAGCTCCAGGGCTGGATCGGCACCCCCGCCTTCACCCAGAGCCGCCTGCGCCACGCGGTGAACCTCTCCCTGGCCGGCGCCTGCCTGGCCGCCGCGGTGCTGTTCCCCGCCCATCCGGGCGGCTGGGTGCTGGCGACCCTGGTGCTCGCCTCCACGCTGCTGGGCATCGGCGTGACGCTCTCGATCGGCGGCGCCGACATGCCGGTGGTGATCTCGCTGCTGAACAGCTACTCCGGCGTTGCCGCGGCAGCGGCCGGCTTCGTGGTGGCCAGCCCGCTGCTGATCGTGGCCGGCGCCATGGTGGGCGCGGCCGGGCTGATCCTCACCCAGGTGATGTGCACCGCCATGAACCGCTCCCTGGTGAGCGTGCTGTTCGGCGGCGCCCTCGGCGGCGCGGCCTCCAGCTCCGGCGGCGAAGGCGAGCAGGAGTACACCCGGATCACCAGCTGCAGTCCCGAGGAATGCGCCATGGCGCTGGAGTGCGCCGAGCGGGTGGTGTTCGTGCCCGGTTACGGCCTGGCGGTGGCCCAGGCCCAGCACGCCCTGCGCGAACTCTCCAAGCTGCTGGAGGCCAACGGCACCCAGGTGAGCTACGCCATCCACCCGGTGGCAGGCCGCATGCCGGGCCACATGAACGTGCTGCTGGCCGAAGCCGACGTGCCCTACGAGCAGCTGCTGGAGATGGACACGATCAACCCCGAGTTTCCCCGCACCGATGTGGTGATCGTGCTGGGGGCCAACGACGTGGTGAACCCCGACGCCAAGAACGACCCCGCCAGCCCCCTGTTCGGCATGCCCGTGCTGGAGGTGCACCAGGCCCGTCAGGTGTTCGTGGTGAAGCGCAGCCTCGGTGCCGGCTACGCCGGCATCCGCAACGGTCTGTTCGAGCTGCCGCAGACGGCCATGCTCTTCGGCGATGCCAAGGCCGTGCTCAACGGCCTGCTCAGCGAGCTGCGTGACCTTGGCGTGGGCAAGACCCCGGCGGCCAAACCGGAGCTGCGCACCCCGGTGGCCGCCCAGGCGGCCAACACCTCGGGATACAGCGGCCACCAGCGCAGGGCCGCCAGCCGCTGCCGCGCCTCGGCGACCGTGGCGGCCTTGCTGGCCAGGCCCTCCTGCAGGGCCGCCAGCGCCACCGCCTCCGCCACCTGCTCCGACACCCGCTGCACCGCCGCCAGCGGTGGCATCAGGGACGCCTCGGGGTCACGGGCCGCCGGAATCGCTTCGGCCAGGGCCTCCAGGGCGGCATCGATCATCCCGTCGCTCACCATCCGGGCCCCCACGGCGAGGGCGCCAGCGCCCAGCCCCGGGAACACGAAGCAGTTGTTGCACTGCCCGATCAGGCGTTCGCGGCCGTTGCATGGCACCGGCTCGAACGGGCTGCCGGTGGCCACCAGCGCCTTGCCCCGGCTCCAGGCCAGCAGGTGGGCCGGGGTGACCTCCGCCAAGGGCGTGGGATTGGAGAGCGGCAACACGATCGGCCGCTCCACGCCGCGGCAGAGGGCCTCCACCACGGCCTGATCAAACGCCCCGGCCACGGTGGACGTGCCGATCAGCACGGCGGGCTTCACCGCCTCCACCACGGCCAGCAGGCCGATCGGCTGCGCGGGATCGAGCCCCAGGGCCGCGAGCTGCTCCGGCCCGTGGGCGTAGGGCCGGGCAGCCGCAGGAACCTCCGCCAGTCCGCTGTGCAGCAGGCCCGGCCGGTCGATCAGCCACAGGCGCCGACGGGCCTGCTCCGGGCTGAGGCCGGCGCGGATCAGCAGCCGCTCCAGCCCCACCGCAATGCCGCAGCCGGCGGTGCCCGCTCCGAAGATCACGATCTGGGCCTCGCGCAGCGGCTGGCCCAGCCCCTTGAGCCCGGCCAGCACCGCGGCGCAGGCCACGCCACTGGTGCCCTGGATGTCGTCGTTGAAGCTGGGCAGCCGCGTCCGGTAGGCATCGAGCACGCGGCGGGCGTTCCCCACGCCGAAGTCTTCCCACTGCACCAGCGCGCCCGGACACACCCGCTCCACCGCCCCCACGAACGCCTCGACAAAGGCGTCGTAGGCCGCTCCGCGCAGGCGTGGTTCCCGCAGGCCGGGGTAGGTGGGGGTGTCGCGCAGGTCCTGGCGGTCGGTGCCCACATCGAGCATCACCGGCAGGGTGGTGGAGGGATCCACGCCGGCGCAGAGCGTGTACACCGCCAGCTTGCCGAGGCAGATATGGATGCCGCCGGCCCCCTGGTCGCCGATGCCCAGGATCCCCTCGGCATCGGTCACCAGCAGCAGCTGGGGCCGCCAGGCGGGGCCTGCCGGCGAGAACCCCGTCACCGCCTGCCGCAGCACCGCCTCCAGCCGCTGCTGCTGGGGCGCACAGAGATACAGGCCGTGGGAGGGGGTGCGGTAGCTGCGGCTGAAGCTCTGGATCGCCAGCCCCACCGTTGGCGTGTACACCACCGGCAGCAGTGCCTCCACCTGCTCCTCGAGCAGCCGGAAGAACAGCACCAGGTTGCTCTCCCGCAGGCTCTGCAGGTAGGCGTAGCGCTCCAGATCGCTGCCCATGGCCGCGAGCGCCGCGCGGCAGCGCCGCATCTGCAGCTCCAGCGTTTCCACCTGCCAGGGCAGCAGCGCCTCCAGCCCCAGCGCCGCCCGCTCCTGTCGGGTGAACGCCGTGCCCTTGTTCAGCAGCGGATGGCCGAGCACGGCCGCCCCCCGCAGCGCAGTGGAGATCCTCATCGGCGCCGGGTGCTCGCAGGCCCGGCCTATCTTGGCCACCTGGTGGGGGCCGAACTGTTCAGAGGTCGCGATAACGATCGCGGATGGCCTCCACCTCGGGGAGGTGCGCCTTCACCGCATTCACGCAGTCGGCATCGAGCTTGCCGACGGCCACCAGGCGCTCAAGCTCACCCACGGCGGCCTCGATGGTCCAGGGTTCCTTGTAGGGGCGATGGCTGGTGAGGGCATCGAGGATGTCGGCCACGGCGATGATCCGCGACTCCAGCGCGATCTCCTCCCCCTTGAGTCCGTGGGGATAGCCGGATCCGTCGACGCATTCATGGTGACCCGCCACCACGTTGCGCATCACCGCCGAATCCGGCAGGTGCTGCAGATCGAATTCGCCAATCAGACGCTCCATCACATCGATCCCCATCTGCACGTGGGTTTCCATCAGGGCGCGCTCCTCGGGATCGAGCCGGCCCGGCTTGAGCAGCACGCTGTCTGGAATGCCAATCTTGCCGATGTCATGCAGCGGCGCGAACAGATACAGATGCTCGATGTACTCATCGCTGAGCCCCTGGCTCTCCGCCAGGGCGCGGGCGATCAGGCGCGAATAGTGCGCCATGCGCTCGAGGTGGCCGCCGGTTTCGAAATCGCGCAGGTTGGCGAATTCACGTGCCACCTGGGCCGAGGTGGTGATCGAACGAACCACGTTCAGTTCGTTCGAGATGGTCATGTTGATCAGGGTGCTGAACAACGACAGATTGCGTTGTACCTGGGCTGTGAAGGCTGCCGGCTTGCGGGAGTCGTAGAAGAGGAAGCCGATGAACAGATCACGGTCGTAGAGAGGCACCGTTAGGGAGGAGCGATAGCCCTCCTTCAGCAACCAGATGGAATGCAGGCTGTTGCCCTGCACCGCGGCCGGGATGTCATCCAGCACCCGGCTGTCGCGGCTGGAGGCGAGCCTGCTCAGCGATTTACTGTCCGCCAGGCGGAACTCATAGCCCTTGATCGCCTCCCCTTCGCGCGTGCTGTTCACGAAGGTCTTGAGCAGATCCGTGCTCTGCTCGTAGAGCACGCAGGCGATGCGATCCACATCCGGCACCTGCTCCAGCAGCTGAAGGTGCATCTGGCGCAGGCGTGCATTGAGGGCATCACCCACATCCCGCACCAGGCGATGCGTGTCGCTCCCCTCCACCGGGGGAGCATCCAGGGCCAGGGAAGTGGGAAATGTCATGGCGCCAGCGCTGCGCACAGCCTTTGATGCACCCTGAGTCATGGGGGCGCTACCTGCAAGCTAGATCCGCTCTGCGGCCCTGCAACCGCCATGCACCCATGGATCACGCCATGACGCGATCACCATCGTCCGGCTGGCCGCTGGCGCGGGGGCTGATGGCGGCCGTCGCAGCCGCCCTGCTGCTCAGCTGTGCGGCGCCGGGGGCGGGATCCACCGGGGGCTCAGCGGTCCAGCCTGAAGCGGCTGACAGCGACGCGGTTTCCCAGAACCGACCGCGCCGGTATCCGGAGCTGCCGGCGATGCCGGAGGCGATCGCCACGCGGCTGGTGGCGCTGGAAACCACGATCCGCGATCCCGCCACGCCCGAGGCCGCCCTGCCGCCGCTGGCCCATCAGCAGCAGGTGATCTAACGGGCGCTGGCACGCCAGCGCAGCCTGGCCGATGCCGTGCTTCAGCTGCTGCCGGACCGCTGGCAGCCGGTGGCCCGGCGTCAGCTCAGGGCGCGGCGTGAATTCCTGGCGATGCACCGCGGCCCGGCGCGCACGGTGCTCCCCGCCTGGCGGATCGTGGCGCCGCGCCCGGCCGAGGAGCTGCTGGGCTACTACCGCCAAGCCAGCGCCGCCACCGGCATCGCCTGGGAGGTGCTGGCGGCGGTGAACCTGGTGGAGAGCGGCATGGGCCGCATCGACGGGGTGTCGGTGGCCAATGCCCAAGGGCCGATGCAGTTCCTGCCCAGCACCTGGGCCGAACCGGGAATCGGCAGGGGCGGCGACATCCGCGACCCGCACGATGCGATCCACGCCGCCGCCCGCTATCTGGTGCGGCGGGGCGGCCTGCGCGACATCCGCCGCGGCCTCTGGGGTTACAACAACAGCGACCACTACGGGGCAGCGGTGCTGGAGTACGCCGCCCTGCTGCGCGAGGATCCCGCCAGCTTCCGCGGCTTTTACCACTGGGAGGTGCACATCGCGACCAGCGCAGGCGATGTGTGGCTGCCGGTGGGCTATAGCCAGAGCGCACCAATCCAGGTGCAGCGCTACCTGGCGCAGCGGCCGGAGGCGGCTCCAGCGCAGGGGCCCACGACTCGGCGCTGAGGACTCGGCGCTGAGGACTCGACCGTGACATGACGCTCCCCAAATGGGGACATCCAGATTCCCGATCCGCCGGCAGGTTGGTGCACGGGCTGATCCGGCGGTCTGGGGTGATGGGGGATGGGGCGCAGCATCCCGGCCTGAGTCGGGCGATTGCCGCGGCGGCGGCCCAGCCCCTGCTCACGTTTTCGCTGGCCTTTGAGAACGCCACGGTTGGCCTGGCCCTGTTCAGCCCCTGCGGCGGCGCCTGCCTGCGGGCCAATCCGCGCTTTTGCGCCGCCCTGGAGCTCACGCCTGAAGCCCTCAGCGCCAGCTCCCTGCCGCAGATCCTGCAGCAGCTCGAGCGGGGCAACACCGCAGCCTCTCCAGCGGCCAACGGCTTTAATCTCAACGCCGCCACCGCCGTTCTGAGCGGAGAGCGCGACCACGCCATCGCACGCCTGTCGTTGAATCGAAACGGCCAGCCAGCCGGCTGGTTTGATCTTCGGCTCAAGGCCATCCGGGACAGCGGCGGAACGTTGATCCACGTTCTGGCCGAACTGAACGATGTGTCCGAAGCGGTCGCCCAGACCGAGTATCTGCAGGCGGCCGCCTCCGCCGGGGTGGTGGGCATCTGGGACTGGGACACGGTGCACGACGTGCTCACCTGGGATCCGGTGATGTATCACCTCTATGGATGCCGGCCGGAACACTTCAGCGGGGCCTACGAGGCCTGGTCGCAGGCCGTTCATCCCGATGACCGGGGATTCGCGGAGGCCGAACTGCAGGCTGCGCTGCGGGGGAAGCGCCCCTATGCAGCCCGCTTCCGGGTGATCTGGCCCGATGGCTCCATCCACCATCTTCAGGCCGCTTCACGCACCTTCTTCAATCCACAGGGACAGGCGATCCGGGTGCTGGGGGTGAACTACGACGTGACCGCACTCGTGCAGACCCAGGCAGATCTGGAGATCGAGCGGCAGCGGCTCAACACCACGCTGGATTCCCTGCCCGACCCCCACCTGATCCTCTCCCCGATCCGCAACAGCGCAGGACTCGCCGTTGACTTTGCGATCCGGCGCGCCAATCCGATTGCGGCGATCTACAACGGCATGACCATGGACCAGATCGTGGGCTGCCGCATCCGGGAGGAATGGCCGGAAGCCGTGCGCAATGGTCTCGTGGATCAATACCTCCGGGTGTTCAACAGCGGTAAACCCCTGGCCCTGGATGGTTTTCCCTTCGACTACCGCGATCGCCGGGGAACCCTGCGCCGCCTAGACATCCGTGCCCCGAAGGCCGGCGATGAACTCATCCTCACCTGGCGCGATGACACCGAGAGGGTGCAGGAACACCTGCGGCTCACCACCACCCTGGATTCCCTGCTCGACCCCCATCTCATGCTGGCTGCGGTGCATGACAACGACGGGCAGATCCACGACCTGGTGGTGTTGCGGGCCAATCCGGTGGCCGCCCACTACAACGGCATGACCACCGGGGAGATGAAGGGCAAGCGCCTGCGGGATGCGTGGCCCGAGCACGTCACCAATGGGCTGTATGCCCGGTATCTGGAGGTGCTTGACGGGGGCACACCCCTGATCCTCGATCGCTTTCCCTACGAGCATCCGCAGCAGGGCAGCCTCCGCCGCCTCGACATCCGCGCCGTGAAGGTGGGCGACGATCTCAGCGTCACCTGGCGCGATGTCACCGAGCAGGCGGTGAACGAGGAGGAGCTCAAGCGGCGGGCCACCACCGACAGCCTCACCAACCTGCTCAACCGCGCTGAGATCTTCCGCGTGGCCCAGCAGTTCCTTACGGGCGATCAACGGCAGGGCAAAAACATGGCCGTGCTGTTCTGCGACCTGGATCGCTTCAAGCAGGTGAACGATCGCTACGGCCACCGGAGTGGCGACCTGGTGCTCCAGGCCATGGCCCAGCGGATTCGCTCCTGCCTGCGCAGCTCCGATCTGGCTGCCCGGGTGGGCGGCGACGAACTGATGGTGATCCTGCCGGGGATGCACAGCCTCGAAGATGCGGTGGCGATCGCCGAGAAAGTGCGCAGCCTCGCCCGCCAACCGGTGCCGATCCCCCAGGGGGAGGTACGCATCAGCGTGAGTGTGGGGGCGGCCCTGGCCTGCCCCGGGGATTCGCTCGACGAGCTGATCTCCCGCGCCGACAGCCTGATGTATCAGGCCAAGCAGCAGGGCCGCGATCAGGTGGTGTCAATCGGCTGCGACTGCGCCAACAGCCCATCTGGCTAGCCCCCTGGTGTCGCCCAGAACACGGCTGCGATGACGCGCACGCAGTCGATCTTGCCCGGCCGCTTGAGCAGCCTGCTGGGGTCCTGCCTCCACCC
Source organism: Cyanobacteriota bacterium (assembly GCA_046081805.1). GTDB lineage: Bacteria > Cyanobacteriota > Cyanobacteriia > PCC-6307 > Cyanobiaceae > UBA5018. The sequence continues at coordinate 3,398 of JBJTWP010000117.1, read as the reverse complement.
CATGGACGACCGCAGCCTGCCGATCAGCTCCAGCACCAGCGAGGGTCAGTCGCCTCTGCCGGTGGTGATCACCCTCGACCCTGGCGTGGCCAGTGCCAGCGCCAGCCTCCTGTCGTTCACGATTCCGCTCCACAGCCCACAGACCAGCCCCAGCTGGCAGGAGCTGTTGGGGCAGCGCTGAAGGTTGGGCGGCCTGGATCAACCCGGCAGCACCTGGCGCCAGCCGCCGGCTTCGATCACCCGCAGCGGGGTGCCGAACAGGCGGCTGAGGGGTTGATCGCGGAGCAGCTCAGACGCCGCACCATCTCCGATCACTGCTCCGCTGCGCAGCAGCACGCAGCGGCTCAGCTCCGGAATGATCGACTCGATCTGGTGGGTCACCAGCAACAGGGTGGTGCCGCTCTGGGCCAGGCGGCGCAGAATCGCCAGCAGCTGGTGGCGGGCCCGCAGGTCGAGGCCATTGGTGGGCTCATCGAGCACCAGCACTTCCGGGCTGTGGACCAGGGCGCGGGCCAGCAGCAGCCGGCGCCGCTGCCCGTCGGAGAGCTGATCGAAGCGGCGGCCCGCCAGCTCGTCCAGACCCAGCTCCAGCATCAACGCCGCCACCCGCTGCCGCTGGGCGGCGCTGGCCAGCTGACTGCGGCCGATGCCCACCGAGCCGAAGAATCCCGAGAGCACGACCTGCTCCGCCGGCACGCTGCCCCGGTAGCCCGCCTGGAGCTCACTCGACACCTGCCCGATGCGGCGGCGCAGGCTCCAGAGATTGACACTGGTGTCCCCGAAGATCCGCAGCTCTGAGCCGGGCTTCACCACTGGGTAGAGCTCACGGCAGAGCAACTTGATCAGGGCGCTCTTGCCCGCGCCGTTGGGTCCCAGCACCACCGCGTGCTCCCCCAGGTGCAGAGCGAGGCTGAGGTCGGTGAACACCGGGCGAGGCCCCAGCCACGCCTCCACCCGCCGCAGCTGCAGATAGGGCTCCCGGCTCATGCCGGTCCGCGCACCTTGCGGGCGGCGATCAGGGCCTCGGCGGAGGTCACCAGCGCCAGCAGCAGGAACCCGCCCAGGCCGTAGAGCTGGTTCTGCTGGATCACATCGGCCTGCAGCACCGGATCGAGGTCCTGATCCAGCACGGCCCCCAGCACGAACCAGGCGGTGGCGAGGCCGGAGGTGATCCAGTAGGCGCGCCAGCGCCGTTGGTAGATGTAGCCGGTGCCGAGGCCCGGCAACACGTTGAGCAGGGCGGCCAGCCAGGGGCTGGAGGCGGCAAGGATCTGCTCGCGGTTGGGGATCATCGGTTCGGCACGGCTGCCGCGATCCTGGCGGAGCATCGGCGCAGCCACGCTGACGGAACCCCAAACCCCCCATAGGCTGCGGCCATCGCCGCCAGCCCCATGGCATCGCTTCCGCAGATTCCCCGCCAGGTTGTGGCGTTGCTGCGCCGTACCCCGGCCCTGGTGTTCGCCATGGCGGTACTCGGGGCGGGCCTCACCGTGGCCGGCAGCGTGGCCGTGAAGGGGCTGCGCAGTGCCAACGACACGATCACCGTGACCGGATCGAGCACGGAGCGGATCACGAGCGACTTCGCCGACTGGACCGTGGTGGTGAGCGTGGCCGCCGCCAGCCAGCAGCAGGCCTATCGGGCCCTCCAGCCCGCCGTGCAGACCACGGTGACCTTCCTCAGGGGGCAGGGCATCCCCAGCGGCGCGATCGAGCTGGCCAATGTCAAGAGCGAACAGCAGCAGGTGCGCGACCCCCGCACCGGCGATCTGCGCAGTGTCACCTGGAGCAGCAGCCAGGCGGTGAAGGTGAGTAGCCCGAACGTGCGTCGGGTGCAGGCGGTGGCCGGTGCCATCGGCAGCCTGATCGGCCAGGGGGTGCCGCTCACAATCAACGAGCCGGCCTATACCTACACCCGGCTGGCGGAGAAGCGCGTCGACATGCTGGCCAAGGCCACCCGCGACGCCCGCCAGCGGGCGGTGGCGATCGCCCGGGAGGCGGGCTCAGGCATCGGGCCGATCACCCGGGCCGACACTGGCACCTTCCAGATCACCGTTCCCAACTCCACCGAGCTGGGCAGCTATGGCTCCTACGACACCAGCACGATCGAGAAGGACATCACCGCCGTGATCGGCGTGACCTTCCGGGTCCAGTGACACCTTCCCGGTCCAGTGACACCTTCCGGGTCCAGTGACTTGAGCCAGGGCCAAAGCGATGTTCAGCGTTCAGCGCTTGACCAGATCGCGCACCCCGGCGACGCCATCGACGATCTCGCCCACCAGCACCTGGTCGGTGAGGTTCACGAACAGACCGTTCTCCAGCACCCCGGGCAGGTTGTTGAGCTCCTTCTCCAGGCTCACCGGGTCGGCGATGCCGCCGTCGAACCGCACATCGAGCACCAGGTTGCCCTGGTCGGTCACCACCGGGCCGGCCTTCTTCACGGCCATGCGCAGCACCGCTTCGCCACCCAGCCGGCTGAGCGCACCCTGCACCTGGCGCCAGGCGCCCGGCAGCACCTCCACCGGCAGCAGGAAGCCCAGGTTGAGCCGCTCCACCAGCTTGGTGGAATCCACCACCACCACGAAGCGATCGGCGCGGGCCGCCACCAGCTTCTCCTGCACGTGGCAGGCGCCGCCGCCCTTGATCAGCTGGAAGGCAGGATCCACTTCATCGGCGCCGTCGATGGCCAGATCAATGCGCTCGATGGCGTTGAGGCTCTTGAGGGGGATGCCCAGCTCGGCCGCCAGCACCTCGCCCTGGAAGGAGGTGGTCACACCGACGATGTCGCTGAGGGCGCCGCTCTGGAGCTTGGCGCCCAGCGCCTCAATCATCAGGGCGGCGGTGGATCCCGAACCCAGGCCCACCACCATGCCGCTCCGGATCTGCTCGGTGGCAGCCGCGGCCACGGCCTGCTTCATCTGGTTCTGCAGATCCGCCATGCGCTGACCCTTGGCTGTCCGGGCGCCGAACTTAGCCCGGCGAGGGCAGGGGATCGGGGTTCGCGTCGCGCCCTGCGGCCCAGGCCGCGAAGGCGCTGGCCGGCATCGGCCGGGCAAGGGCGAACCCCTGGACCAGATCACAGCCCATCTGCCGCAGGGCGTCCTGGTGTTGCGGCGTCTCCACCCCCTCGGCCACACAGTGCAGGCCGAGGGAATGGGCCAGATCGATCACGCCGCGCACGATCGCCGCATCGCCGGGTTCTCGCAGCATCTGGCGGATGAAGGAGCGGTCGATCTTCAGGCCGGCCACCGGCAGGCGGCGCAGGTAGGTGAGGGAGGAGTAGCCGGTGCCGAAGTCATCCAGGGCAAAGCTGATGCCGAGCTCACAGCAGGCCAGCATCGTCTGGCGCACCTGGTGGAGATCCTGCAGGGCGGCGGTCTCGAGCACCTCCAGCCTGAGGG
>JBJTWP010000116.1:0-8944 GCA_046081805.1 Cyanobacteriota bacterium | reverse complement strand
CTACTAAACTGATGCTGCTGCAGATGCCCACAATTGGTGCCCAGTGCCGGGTGGTGGTGCTGATGCGCTGCTGTTTCCAGGACCCATCTGGCATCGGCAGGCTGCCCCGGAGCCGTAGCCGCTTGCCAGAAGGCGACACCTCGATCGCCACAGAGCAACCGAGCTCCTTGAGAGCTCGGTTGACCCGCGCCAGGTAGGGGTCCCGGGAAGCCATGAGAACCGTGCCTAATCTGGCCCATTTTGGGTCGAATCGTGCCTAAAACCGTGCCTAGAGGTCAATGGGTAGACCAAACGATCTGCATCTGAGAACCCTTGTGTTGCAAGCCTTCTGAGCGATGGGGGCAGGGGGACTTGAACCCCCATAGCCTTGCGGCCTGCGGATTTTAAGTCCGCTGCGTCTACCGATTTCGCCATGCCCCCGTGGGTGGATCCTAGGTTTGGTTCAACTTGCTTGCACTGCTGTGCCGGGGTTTCTCAGCGCGCTCTCCACGGAGACCCTTCTGGTCATCGCCGCCTACGTCACCTTGGCGGGCACTTACCTGGTGGCGGTGCCTTTGGCGCTGTATGCCTGGATGGTGAAGCGCTGGACCGTGATGGGCAAGGTCGAGCGGTTCGGGGTCTACGGGCTGGTGTTCCTGTTCTTTCCCGGCCTGATCTTGTTCGCCCCGTTCATCAACCTGCGCATGGCAGGCCAGGGCGAGGTTTAAGCCGGATGGCCAGTGGCATCACCCGCGGGCAGGCGATCCTGCTCGGTCTTGGCGTGCTCGGCCTCGGCGCCGCTGGGTACGGCATTGTTCAGGCCACGGGCTACGGGGGCTTCACCGCCGGCATCGCAGCCTCGGCCTTGCTCACCCTGGTCGTCATCGTGTGGACCGGCTCCTACCTGTTCCGGGCCGTGACCGGCAACATGACCTACATGAAGCAGCGCCGGACCTACCGCGCGGCCTACGACGCCCATACGGCCGAGCAACTGCAGGCCAAGTTTGACGCCCTCAGCCCCGAGGAGCAGGAGCGGCTGCTGCGCGAGACTGGACAGCTGGACTGACCCGCTCGACTGAAGCCTGCGGCATAGGCTCAGCCGCAGCGCCAAGCCCTGCCCGCCGTGACCGCTGCCCTGACCGCCACTCCGATCCAGCAGCGCTTCGAGCAGCTCCAACGTCAGGGCCGCTGCGCCCTGATGCCGTTCCTGATGGCAGGCGATCCAGATCTGGCCGTCAGCCGCGCCGCCCTGCTGGCCCTGCAGTCGAATGGCGCCGATCTGATCGAACTGGGCATCCCCTACAGCGATCCCCTGGCGGATGGTCCCGTAATCCAGGCCGCGGCCAGCCGGGCCCTGGCCGCCCAGACCACCCCGGCCAGGGTGCTGGAGATGTTGGCATCGCTCCGCGGCGAACTCACGATTCCGGTGGTGTTGTTCACCTACAGCAACCCCCTGCTGAACCGGGGCATGGACAGCTTCTGTGCCGCCGCCGCCGCCGCTGGGGCCGCTGGGCTGGTGGTGCCGGACCTGCCGCTGGAGGAGGGCGAGAAGCTCTCGGTGATTGCCGCTGGCCACGGCCTCGCCCTGGTGCTGCTGTTGTCGCCCACCCCCCCACCCGAGCGCCTAGCCCGCATCCATGCCGCCAGCCGCGGCTTCACCTATCTGGTGAGCGTCACCGGGGTGACCGGTGTTCGCACCAACCTGGAGGCGCGGGTGGAGCCGCTGGTGCGGCAGCTCAAGGCCCGGGGCGGTCCCGCCGTGGCCGTGGGCTTCGGCATCTCCGGCCCGGATCAGGCCCATCAGGTGAAGGGCTGGGGCGCCGATGGGGCCATCGTCGGCAGCGCCCTGGTGCGGGTGATGGCCGAGGCCCAGGCCCAGCTGGGCGATGGGGCCGGGGCGGCGGGACGGTTCTGCGCGGCGCTGCGTCAGGGTCTGGATCGGTCGTGACGTCAAGGGCCCTGGCCGATGATGGCCGCCGTTCAGCGAGACGCACCGTGCTCTTTTCCGAAGCCTGCGAACGGAACAAGGGGCCGATCCTGGCGGTGCTGGAGCGCTGGCTGCCGCGACCGGCGCGGGTGCTGGAGGTGGGGTCCGGCAGCGGCCAGCACGCCGTGCACTTCACCCGGGAGCTGGCCCAGGTGCACTGGCAACCCAGCGACCTGGAGGGCAACCTGGTGGCCCTCCAGGAGCGCGTTCGGCAGGAGGGAAGCCAGGCGCTGGCGGAGGGCAGCACACTCCAGGCCCCCGTGGTGCTGGAGGTGTCCAGCGGCCCCTGGCCGGAGGCGTGCTTCGACGCGGTGTTCAGCGCCAACACCGCCCACATCATGCCGGCCCGGTCGGTGCCCGATCTGCTGGCCGGCGCAGCGCGGGTGTTGCGGGCCGGGGGGTTGCTGCTGCTCTACGGGCCATTCAGCGACGACGGCGACCACACCGCCCCCAGCAACGAGGCCTTTGACACCCATCTGCGCAGCATTGACCCCGCCATGGGGGTGCGTGATGCCGATTGGATCAGCGAGCTGGCGGCGGAGTTGCGGCTGGAGCCCGTGGCCGATGTGGTGATGCCCACCAACAACCGCACGCTGATCTTTCGGCTTGCCAGCTGAGATGCCCCACCATGCCGACCGACCCAGCAAGGTGTGTGCTGTCTGCGGCCGCCCCTTCCAGTGGCGCAGGAGGTGGAAGGACGTGTGGGAGGAGGTGCGCTACTGCTCTGAGCGCTGCCGCAGGCGCCGCAGTCCCGACCCCAGCCGCTCCAACGCCTCCGCCAACACCGGGCCGTCGAGCAGGCCATAACTGAGCCGCAGCACGGCCCTGGCCGTGGCGCCCGCTCCGGCGCCCACCATCTGCTGCGCCAACCCGAAGGCCCGCCCGCTCACCGCGGCCACCCGCTGCTCCAGCACCAGCCACTCCATCAGGGCGTCACTGCTGAGCCCGGGGTCGTGGATCACCAGCAGGCCGTAGAAGGCCCCATCGGGTTCAGCCCACAGCCGCACCGGCAGCGCCTCGGCCTGCCAGGCCGCAACCGCCTCCAGCAGTTGCTGACGCCGGGGCCGCAGCGTGGCCACCCGCGCCGCTGTCCAGGCCGGCTCGGCGCCGAGCGCGGCGGCCCCGGCCACCTGGGTGAGCGCCGGCGGACAGATCTGCACCGTGTCGAGCACCTTTGCCAGGGCTGGCCGCAGCGCCTTCGGCACCGCGCTGTAGCCGAGACGCCAGCCGGCCATGCCGAAGGCCTTGGAGAGTGATTACAGCGAGATGGTGTGGGCTGCGCTGCCGCGGGCGCTGCCGGGGCTGTGGTGGGGTACGGAGCCGTGCACGAACACGTCGTAGGCCTCATCGCTGATGTGGAACAGGCCGTGGGCGGCGCAGAGGTGATTGATCGCCATGAGCACCTGCGGTGGCATCACCACACCGCTGGGGTTGTTGGGCGACACGGTGAGGATGGCGCGGCTGCGCGGCGTGATGGCCGCCGCCAGACGGTCTGGATCGGGGATCGGGCCGGCCGCCACGGGCACGGCCACACCGCCCGCCAGCTGAATCGCCATCACATGGTTGAAGTAGTAGGGCAGCGGCAGGATCACCTCGCTGCCGGGATCACAGATTGCCTGGATGATCACCTGGAAGGCCATGTTGCTGCCGGTGGTGATCAGCAGAGCGCCGCCATCCAGATCGAGTCCATTCGCGGTGAGCAGTTTCTGGCGTGCGGCATCCAGCAGCCCTGGATCGCCCCAGGTGGGGCCGTAGTGATCGAGGACCGGACCGGGTTGGGCCAGGGCCTGTCGCACCGCATCGGCCACGGCCGGTGGCGGCCCCCAGCCCACCATCCCCTGGGCCAGGGAGAGGGTGCCTGGGGTGCGCCGCGTCAGCTCGCCCAGCCGTGGAATCACGGGCTCGAGCACGGCGTTGATGCAGCGGGCGGGGCCAGGGGCCATGGTTCGGTGGGGCACGCTCACCCCACCTTCGGTTGCCGCTAGTCCGGCATGGTCAGGATCGTCCGCTGGCTTGTCCTGCTCCTGGTGGCCGCCAGCCCAGCGGCCGGGCTGGCCGGGCGACCTGTGTCCAGGGAGCTATCGCTCCAACAGCTGGTGTCGCGGGCCGACGCCGTCCTGGTCGTCAGCCCTGGGGCCACCCCGGGGCGATCCGCCATCACCCTCAGCGACGGTTGCACGGCCAGCACCTGGTCGGTGACCATCCGGGAGGTGTTGCACCTGAGTGAGCGGGCTTCAGCAACCACACAAGCCAGGCCGCTCACCAGGCCGCTGAGGCCGGGCAGCCGCGCCGCGCTCCTTACCAATCCCACCGCGCTCCAGGACTGTGCCTACCGCAAGGCCAGCAGGTCCAGCGGCGTGTCCTTTCCCGCCGAGCTCTACCCATCATCCCTGGGCCAACTCTCCCGCCTGGGCCAGTTCTCCCGTCCGCCGGAGCTGATCGTGGTCTTCCTCAGCCTCCAGCAGGGGCGCTGGCAGCTGGCCAGTGAGGGGGCCTACGAGAGTGTTACCCGACTGGATGAGATCCGCCAGGCGATCGCCAGGCCACCGTCCTCCGTTCCACCGCCATGAACACCAGCCCCAGCCAGGACCGCCTCGGCCCTGCTGCGTCCGGCGCGATCCTGGCGGCTGCCCTGGCTCTGGTGCTCCCGGCCCGGGTGCTGGCGGACTGCCTGCTGCCTCCCGATGGCACCCCGGTGTCCATCGCGGTGCGCTCCTGCCGTGCCATCCAGGCCGGCAGCCATCCCGAGGTGCGCGCCCACGCCCGCCTGGACCGGCCCGGAGCGCTGGTGGGCGCAGCCCCGCTGCGGCGCCTCTACACCGGAGCGCTGATCACCGACAACCGGGGCGACCGCTGGATGGCTCCCAGCCAGGCCACCGATCCCTGCCGACGGTTCCGGCCGGGCTCCACCGTGGAGCAGCGGGCCTCGTTCAGCTGCTGCGACACCGGTCGCTGGGGCAAGTGCGTGTTCGGTGGGCGCTTCCTCAGTGATCCCGGCACGCCAGCGATCAACGCCTTCCAATGAGCGGATGGTTCGGTCACTGGATGGTTCAGGGCAGGGTCGTTCAGGAGCCGGATCGTTCAGGGGCCGTCGCCGCCCTGTTCAGGCCTCCAGGCTCTCGCGCACGGTGCCCGCATCGCTCACGATCACCACCTCGCGGCCCTCCAGCCGAAAGCTCGCGTAGCCGGGATCGTCGCCCCGGGGCTCGCCATGGCTGAGCCGGGGTCTGCCGTCCACCGTCCAGCGGGCCTCGAACGGCAGAAAGGAGCCGTGATGCCAGAGCAGGCGTGCGCCGAAGGCGCGGCCCATGGCCAGCACGCACGCGGCAGGGTCCATCCCCTCGGGGGGTTCCGCCTCCTCGGCCTCAAACCAGCGGGCATAGCCGAGCTGCAGGGCCTCGGGCTCCAGCGAAGCGGCCCGCAGCACCAGCAGGGAGGCCTCGGGATCCACCCGCAGTCCCACCTGTCCCGCGCCAGGCACCTGCCGCAGCAGGGTGTCGCAGAGCACCCCGAAGCCATCCAGCAGTTCAGCCAGTTCCAGCCTGCGCCCATCGCTGGCTTCCAGCCGGATGCCCTGGCCGCCCCACGGCAGGCCCACCCGGCTCACATCGCTCCAGGCGATCCGGCGCGAGCGGCCGAACCGCAGGCGCTCGACGCCCGCCTCATCGAGCACGATGGTGTCCGCCAGGGCTGCCACCACCAGCACCACACCGAGCAGCACGACGATCACGAACACAAGCGCCGCCCTGGGGCCGCCGCGGGCGGGCGGCGACTGCCAGGCGAACCAGGCGCAGAGCGAGAACAGCAGGCCGCAGCCCCGGCCCAGGCCTGCCATCCAGAGGGGATAGGCCAGCAGCCGGCGCTGCGGCGTGCCCCGGGCCCGCTGGCGCCGCCGGGCGGTGACCCGTGACATCCAGGCCAGGGCCATGCTGATCAGCGAGGCGGTGAGCAGGGCCTGGATCAGGCGCGCCATCCAGGCCCAGGGGCCATGGAGGCCGCTGGCCTTGGCCGTTGCCAGGAGCGCTGTCAGGGGCATCGCATCGGGGCCTGCTCTGAAGAAGATCACCGATGGAGCATGCGGGCATCGCAACCCCCCTGGAGTCTCCTCTCCATCCAATCAGAGCTCGGCCAGGGGGCGTCCGACAATTCGGCATTCAGACCGCCCAGCTGCCAGGGTGTTGTCTCTGCGCCCTCACGGAATGCCGCAGCGATGAAGCGTCCAGCCCCCCTGTTGATCGCCGCTGCGATCTTCTCGAGCCTGGTGGTGGCGGGGGCAGGCGCGGCGGCCTGGATGGGGGGCTACTGGGAGAACTGGCCGCTTCTCGATCGGCTCAGCGGACCCCAGCGGTTCCGTCAGTACGTGGCCGATCCGGCGGCTGTCTCCGTGAGTGATCTGCGGGGCGGCTATTCCGGCTTCCCCTTCGGCAGGATCCGCACCACCTTTCGCTATGCGGACGCCTCCCTGCCGTTCGTGACGGGCTGGCAACGGCTGGATCCAGCCAAGGCCAGAGACGTTGAACAGGTTGCGGGCTGCCCCTGGACCACACTGTTTTGCAAGCCGGGTGGGGCGCTTCTGTTCATCGACGAAGCCAGCCAACAGGGCTGCCTGGTGGTGCCGGGCGGCTGAAGGAAGGCTGGCTGAAGGTTGGCTGAACTGGCTGAACTGGCTGAACTGGCTGAATTGGCTGAACTGGCTGAAGGCTGGATGAACATGAGGGCTGGATGAACCTGCGAACCCTGGGGCTCATGACCCTGGCCCTGATTGGCCTCGCTCTACCGCTGCTGCCGGCGGCTGTGCCGCTGCTGCCGGCGAAGGCGGGCAAGCTCGGCGGGGGCGGGAAGCCGGCGGTCGGCATGGCCGAGCAGGACTGCGCTCCCTGGGATGGCCCGGCCTTCGGGTTGTGGATCCCCGCCGCCAGCCTCGGCGGTGCCGATGACTCCTGGATCTATCTGCGCATCTGGCGGCAGCCCGAGCAGGCTGCGGGGGTGTTCCCCTTCCCGCTCACGGCGAGCCGTTTTCAGGGTGCCGTCACCTATCTCCTGGAGCTCCGGTCTCCCCGGGCGATCCGCTGGCAGAGCCAGCCCCGCCAGGGCCTGAGCGGCCAGGTGCGCTTCGATCGCATCAACCGCCGGGAGACGGTGCGGGGGGAGCTCGACTTCCGCACCGATCAACGGGTGCATCTGCGCGGCCCCTTCGTGGCGCGCTGGCTGCCCGGATCGCGCCCCTGCTGATGGAGCACCACTCCAGGCTGGTGGGCAACGCCTCTGCGTTCGCTGGCTCGGCCCTGGGCGGCCTGCTGCTGATCGGCTGCACGGCGCTCTGGAACCCCGTCCAGCGCGGGGGGCTGGACGCCGATGGGCGCCAGCTGCTCAGGGGCGCCGGGGTGACGCCCGCCCAGCTCGACTGCCGCATGCTGGGCGCCACCCGGGATGGGGAGTGCTCGCTGCGTCTGGCGCCATCCGCCGCCGGGGCCCTGATCCGCGGCCTGAAGCTCGAGGCCATCCCGGCGGATGCAGCCGCCACCTCCTCGCTCTCCCTCCTGGTGCGCCTCAAGGGGCCCGGCTGCGCTGCCGCTCTCTCCGGGCCCCTCGAACGGCACGGCATCGAACAGCACGGCATCGAAGGGCGGCCGGCCTCGCTGAGGCTGATGGGCGGCTCTGCGTTCGAGTATCTGCTGCTCAGCTTTGATCCGCGCAGTCAGCGGGCCTGCCTGCAGGTGTCCTATGCCTACGGCTAGAGCTCGGCCCCCCGGAGCCGCTGCCGAATCGTGATGCCGGGCCCCGTGGCCTTGATCCGCTGCCTCCTCCCCCTCGGCCCCCTCGCCATGGCGGCCTGGCTGTCCGGCTGCAGCGGGCTTGGTCGGGAGCCACCGCCGATCGACACCGACACCCTGGCCCGGACGGCGCGTCTGCGGATCGGCTCCCATCGACTTCGGCTGCCGGTGGTGGCGATCAATCGGGTGGATCGGCCCTGTGCAAAACCGGCGTTCTGGCCCTGTTCGTATGGACAGCACGAGCTCGCCGGCTCGGCGAGCCGGGGCCCGGCGCTGCCGGTCTCCAGCCTCACGGTGACCCTCACGGACTACAGCACGTTCCAGGACAGCGCCCGTGATGCATGGATCGCCATCCCCCAGCTGTGCGGCAAGCTCCAGCAGCGCTGGGCACGCCAGCAGTGCAGCGGCCCTGACCTGTTCCCGGACCACCTGCGGCGCTTCACCCTGATCGTGCCCAGCGCCCTCGCCCAGACGAACAGCCTGGGCAACATCGGTGGTCAGAAGGAAAAGGTGCGAGAGGTGGTGCGGCGCCTGCGCCCTTGGGGCCAGGCGCCTGCTCTGCACTGCGCGCCGGACGGCAGCGGGCTCTGCACCGCCGCCTTCAGGGTGAGCGACGGGGTGCTCGCGGTGTGGGTGCTCGCCGCCACGGACGCCGGCCCGCGTCCCCTGCGGCGCCAGGCCGCCGCGATCCGGGCCTTTGTGGCGCACGCGGCCGGCGAACGGGAAGCCGATGGGCAGCTGATCCAGGCCCTGAACAGTCCCCGTTGATCCCTTCGTGGTGGCTGAGCACGCCAACCCCGGCAGGCCCGCATCAGACTGCCGAAGCCACCTTCACGATCCGGCCGCAGCTGGGCGCAGCCGGCCAGGGCATGTGCCACTTCATCAGTGCCGTTCTGCCGGGTTCCGCCGATCTCAGCGCTCTGGAGGGTGATGGCCTGTCACGGCCGCGCGCTGAAGCCCCAGGGCAATCCCGCCCTGGAAGCCCAGCTGCTGCCCGGTGAGCGGCTCCTGCTCACCACCGCCGGTCACTGCGACTGCGGCACGGCCCTGGGGGCCCTGGCGCGCAACGCGGCCCTGCGGGAGCGCCGCCGCCGATCGGAGGAGCGGAGGGAGGCGACTCTGCGGCGCAGGGGCTGGAGTGCAGCCAGGATCCAGCGCTGGCGCCACCAACGGCAGAATCCCGGCTTCGGGTTGCATGCGCAGG
>JBJTWP010000115.1:0-7089 GCA_046081805.1 Cyanobacteriota bacterium | reverse complement strand
CGATCCCCTGGCGCTCCTGGGTGGGGTCGCTGAAGTGCACGTCGTCGGCATAGAGCTCCCGCCACTGGGGCTCGCTCGGCCCCGGGGCGCAGTCGGGCTTGGTGAACAGGGCGCGCAGCTGGGCAGTGTCCACCGCGGTCGGCCTCGAGAGCTGCCGCCAGGATGGCGCGGCCGACCTCCCCGATGCGCCGGGATGCCCTGGGGCCGGGGCTGGGGCTGGGGCCGCCGGTGTGGCCGCCGCGGTGAATGCCGCCATGACTGCGGCCGTGGATTTCGCCGTGGATTTCGTTGTGGGTGTGGCGGCTGTTCCGGGCATTCGTTGCTAGAGCAGGCGTGTCTGCTGGCATCCCGCAACGGGGGCACCCTGACCCATTCCACCCTGCCTCCGATCGCTGGCCGTGAGGCCGAGATCCTGGCGCTCACGCCCCAGCCATCCCAGGTCGGGCCTTCGCCCGAGGCCAGGGCGCGCTTCCAGTCGATCCGCTCGGCCTTCGCCTGCGCGCTGCACATGCACCAACCCACCATTCCGGCCGGGGCTGATGGAGCGCTGATCTCCCATCTCCAGTGGATGCTTGAGCATCCCGGCGAGGGCGACAACCACAACGCCGAGCCCTTCGCCCACTGCTACCGGCGCCTGGCCGATCTCCTTCCCCAGCTGGTCGCCGAGGGCTGTGATCCGCGAATCATGCTCGATTACTCCGGCAACCTGCTCTGGGGCTTCGAGCAGATGGGCCGCCACGACATCCTCGACGCCCTGCGCTTCCTCGCCTGCGACACGCGCCTGCAGCAGCACGTGGAGTGGCTGGGCAGCTTCTGGAGCCACGCCGTGGCCCCCTCCACCCCGATCCCCGACCTGAAGCTGCAGCTGCTGGCCTGGCGGCAGCACTTCGCCGCCCTGTTCGGCGATGGGGCCCTGCAGCGGGTACGGGGCTTCTCCCCGCCGGAGATGGCCCTGCCCAACCACCCCGACACGCTCTTTGCCTTCGTGCAGGCGCTGCTGGATTGCGGCTACCGCTGGCTGCTGGTGCAGGAGCACAGCGTGGAGAATCCCGACGGCACACCCCTCAGCCGCGAGCAGACCCTGGTGCCCAACCGGCTGGTGGCCCGGAGCTCCAGCGGCGAGCTGGCCACGATCACCGCCCTGGTCAAGACCCAGGGGTCCGACACCAAGCTGGTGGGCCAGATGCAGCCCTGCTACGAGGCCCTGGGCCTGAACCGGGTGCCGCTGGCTGGCCGCTCCATCCCGCCCCTGGTGAGCCAGATCGCCGATGGCGAGAACGGCGGGGTGATGATGAACGAGTTCCCCTCCGCCTTCCTCCAGGCCCACCGCCGCCTGGCTGAAGGGGGCGGCAGCACCGCGTCCTGCACCGTGGCCCTCAACGGCAGCGAGTACCTCGACCTGCTGGCGGCCGATGGCCTCACGGAGGCCGACTTTCCAGCGATCCAGGCGGTGCAGCAGCACCGGCTCTGGCGGCAGCTGGGCGAGCCAGCGCCGGGCGGCCCCACCCCTGCGGCGGTGGAGGCGGCGATCGCGGCGCTGCAGGCGGCCGATGGCTCCTTCTCGATGGCCGGCGCCTCCTGGACCAACAACCTCAGCTGGGTGGAGGGCTACGCCAACGTGCTCGAGCCGATGCAGCAGCTCAGTGCCCGCTTCCATGGGCGCTTCGATCCGCTGGTGGCGGCCGATCCGACCGTCACGGCCACGCCCGCCTACCAGCAGGCCCTGCTCCACCTGCTGCTGCTGGAGACCAGCTGCTTCCGCTACTGGGGCCAAGGCACCTGGACCGACTATGCCCGGGAGCTTCACCGCCGCGGTGACGTGGCGCTGACCAGCCCCTGACCCAGGCCACGCCCGCCGCGCAGCATCCGGCGGCGGCGGTCGTCCGATCAGCCCCGGCGTCAGAGCTGCGGCACCAGCCGCCAACGACCACGCCCCATCACCAGGGCAGCACCTGGCCATTGGCGTGCCAGAAGGTGCCCGAGGTCTCCAGGGTGAGGGCATCGATGCGGGCGAGCAGGCCCTGCACCGCCTGCTCCGGGCTGATGCCCTGGGGATTGAAGCCGATCATCCGCGTGCGCACCAGCCCCGGGTGGAGGATCGCCACGGCGATGCCGCGGGATTTCAGGTCGATCGCCAGGGATCGGCCCGCCATGTTCAGCGCCACCTTCGACATCCGGTAGCCGTAGGAGCCGCCGGAGCTGTTGTCGTCGATGGAGCCCATGCGACTGCTCATCAGTGCCAGCTTGGAGCCGGCCTGCAGGTGGGGCAGCAGCGCCTGGCTGAGCAGCAGCGGAGCCAGGGCATTCACCTCGAACTGCCGGCGGATGCTCTGCGCTTCCAGCGCCTCCAGCCGGTTGTTCTCCAGCAGACCGGCGTTGAGGATCACCACATCGAGGCTCTGGCCGGCGAGTCGCCTGCGCAGATCGGCGCTGGCGTCGCTGCCCGTGAGCTCGATCCCGGCCTCGATCCGCAGTCCCTCGGCCGCCAGGGCCTCCAGCTCGAGCGACGCGGTGCGGCACACGGCGATCACCCGCTCGCCGCGGGCGTGCAGCTGGCGGCAGTACTCCAGGCCGATGCCCCGGTTGCTGCCGGTCACAAGGACAGTCTTCACGGCAGGGGTGGGCGGAGGTGCTCTGAAATCCTGACAGTGCTGCGCGGCGTCGGAGGCGGAGCAGCTGGCGGAGGGGAGCCCCCATGCCCACCGCCGCGGGGCGTGGAGATCGAGATGGGGCAGGTGCACACCCTGGTGGGGTTTCCCCCGGAGGGGGATC
The DNA here is from genome assembly GCA_046081805.1 of Cyanobacteriota bacterium. GTDB lineage: Bacteria > Cyanobacteriota > Cyanobacteriia > PCC-6307 > Cyanobiaceae > UBA5018. The sequence continues at coordinate 4,317 of JBJTWP010000115.1, read as the reverse complement.
CCCAGGCTCTGGCCCTGGCCCAGGGTTGGCGGACCCTGTTCGAGCCGTGATCGGCTCACCATGGCTGCCCGATCCGGTGTGCCTGCACACCACCAGCATCACCAGCATCAGGATTACCAGTGAAGCTCTGGCGTTGTCGTGCAAGCAATTTCCATAAGTTCTACGACAGCTACCAACAACGAAGCTGCCACCCATGCAGCGACGGGGAGAATGCCAGTTCGGACATGATTACTGGATCAATGTTTCTGCTAAAGTGAACAATCTGGATTCTGGTCACGGGTCTGTCGTTGGTGTTGGTGCTCAGCCTCGGCCCTGGAGTGCAGTCTCGGGTGAATCCACCTCTGATCGAGAGCCGCCTGGGTCAGTACTCACCTGTGGCAGCCCCTCCCCCAGGGGCCCAGCAAGTGAAGATCGGCTTCTACCCAGTGGCAATCTATGACCTGGACCAGGCCAGCAACACCTTTTACGCGGATACCTATGTGTGGTTGCGCTGGAAGGGAGATATTGATCCATCGGCCACGATTGAATTCACCAACATGGTGGAGGAATGGGGAAAGTTGCTTGAGCCCCTGCAGGAGGAGCCGAAGGTATTAAAGGATGGTAGCAAGTATCAGCAGTTTCGAGTGGAGGGACGCTTTGTGCAGCCGTTCAGTCTTGCCGACTATCCACTGGATCGGCACAGTCTCGGTATCCGTGTCGAAGATACAACCCAGGGCGCCAACCAATTGAGCTATGTGATTGATGAGACGTCGTCGGGTGTTGACACAAAGTTACAGATCCCTGGCTGGAAGCTGCAGGGCTGGAGGGCGGAGACCATGGAGCATGGCTATAGCACCAACTTTGGCGAGGAGGAGCTGCCATCCAACTACTCCGTGGCGAACTTCCAGATGATCATTGCCCGGCCGCTCAGCTTCTTTGTCTGGAAACTATTGTTGCCATTGATCATTGTGGTCAGCGCGGCTCTGGTGGCCCTACTCATCAACCCAAAGTCCATTGATGCCCGGCTTGCTCTGCCGATGGGGGGCCCTGCTTTCAGCCATCTTTCTGCAGCGCAGCTACTCGGATAACTTGCCAGATCTTGGCTATCTGGTGTTTATGGACAAGATCTATCTACTGGCTTATCCACTGATTCTGGCTGTGCTCATCCGGGCGATTGTCGCTTACCACCATGCTCGCGATGCCGAGGGTGTTGAGCTCGCGCAGATCCAGGCGGTGGATCGCAGGGCAGTGGCAGTGATGGGCATCGTCTTCATCGTGGGAACGGGCATCATCACCGTGCTGCGTTGAGAGAGCAGCGTTGTCGGCAAGCTGTCTGGTTGGAGGGCTGTCTGGTTGGAAGGGCTGTCGGGTCTGCGCCGGCCCCAGTCAGTGGTGGGTCTCCCGCCCGGGGACCTGGGTGGCGGGCCCAGCGTCCCGGTTGGGCATCGGCCCTGAGGCGTCGCCAGGCCCTGGGAGCGGATCTGACGGATCTGACGGATCTGACGGACCGGATCTGGGAACCGGATCTGGCCCGTGCTCGCCACGCGCCTGCATCAGTTGCCAGGCTGGGGGTCGTTCGCGCTTGTACCCTGCGTGCCTTCTCCGTCGGCGGCATCCTGGTGCAGCATCCGCTCCCCGGCGGCCGACTGGGCCAGCAGCGCCCAGGCCTGGACGTCACCATCGGCGGCGGCCTGGTACAGCGTGCGCTCCCCGGCGGCCGACTGGGCCAGCAGCCCCCAGGCCTGGGCATCGCCATCGGCGGCAGCCTGGTACAGGGTCCGCTCTCCCGCAGCGGACTGGGCCAGCAGTGCCCAGGCCTGGGTGTCGCCATCGGCGGCGGCCTGGTGTCGCGGCCGCTCCCCTGCCGCCAGCTGGAATCAGTTGATCGGGATGAATCTCACGGGCTCCCTCTCCAGACTCAGCCCGTGACAACCCCCGCCAGTCGCTGGCTGGCGCCTCGTCAGGCGAGCAGAAGCCTGACCTGTGCCGCCGCCGCCAGGCCGGCCTCGATCGCCCCCTCGAAGTAGCCGGGCCAGCGGCTGGCCGCCTCGGTGCCGGCCCAGACCACCCGCTGGTGGGGCCGTTGCCAGATCGGCCCGTAGCTGGTCCAGGCGCCGGGGGTGAGAAAACTGGTGAAGGCCCCGCCGCTCCAGTGCTCCCGGTTCCAGTTGTGCAGCACCAGCTCCAGGGGCTCGGCCGCCGCCGCCCCCCACCAGGCCTGCAGGTCGGCCAGCACCGCCTGGCGCCGCTGCCGTTCCGGCAGCGCCTGCCAGCGGACAGCCCGCTCGCCGGCGATGAAGCCGGCCAGCACCCCGGGTCCACATGGGGGTGAACTGTCAACGGTGAGTTCCAGGGTGGGCAGGTTGCCGATCCCCAGGCCGTTCAGCCCCCGCTCCCGCCAGAAGGGCTGCCGATAGAGGGCCAGCACCTTCACCATCGAGCCCATCGGCGAGCGCTGCAGCAGGCCGCTCCACTGGGGCGGCAGGCCGGGGTCGAAGACAATGGCCAGCCGCTGGGGCGGCGGCACGGCCACCACCGCGGCAGCGGCGGCGTGCTCCGTGCCATCGGCGCAGGCCACCGTCACAGCGTCGCGCCGCTGGCGGATCGCCACCACCGGTGTGCCCAGCCGGATCCGATCGCCGAGTTGGGCCGCCAGCCGCTCGGCCAGCTGGCCGATGCCCCCCTCCACCAGCCAGGCCTCAGGCGTCTCGCGCTGGGGGGCCACGGCCTGGGTCCAGGCCAGATGCAGGATCGAGCTCTCATGGGGCTCAAAGCCGCCCGAGCCCCCCATGCGCGCGAGCCAGGCCAGGGGGTAGCCGGCCAGCTCGCTGCTGGCCTGGGCCGCCAGCCACTGGCTCACGGTGGTGCGATCGAGATCCAGCGCGCCGGGGGTCTCCCAGGGGGCCTGCGGCGGCACCTGCTCCACCAACCGCCGGAAGCGCTGCCATACTCCGCGCGCCTGCCCCAGCTCGTGCGGCGGCAGGTCCAGCTCTGCGGGGCGGAAGAACAGCAGGCTGGCGTCGAAGTCGTGCTCCAGGCCGGCGCGATGGGCCTCCCCGTTCCAGAGGAACATCCCGTCGCCGTCATAGAAGGTGGGGTGGCGGCGCAGCTGGAACTCCCCCAGCAGGGCCTGCAACCGGTGGTGGGTGGCCCCCACCCACTGGCCGCCCAGCTCCAGTGGGAGGCCGGTGGCGCTGGTATGGCGGTGCAGGCGTCCGCCCCAGCGCCCACGGGCCTCCAGCAGCCGCACCGCCACCCCATCGGCGCCCAGGGCCCGGGCACAGATCAGGCCGGACAGACCGGCCCCCACCACCACCACATCCGGCCCGGCAAGCGGATCGGCATGGCGATTGCTCATCGAGGACATCCGCAGGCTGGTGTGGAAATTCGGCCGGAGTTGCTCTAGAAAAGCACGATCCAGAGCGACCATCCTGTTGGCCAGGTTGGAGTCTGCCGCCTTCAGTCCATCAGGCAGCGGCTCGGCTCCCGTGATCGCCCTCCATGGCCTCAGCCGTCGCTATGGCGAGCAGGTGGCCCTGGAGGGCCTGGAGCTGGCGATCGGCGCGGGCGAGTTCTTCTCCCTGCTCGGGCCCTCGGGCTGCGGCAAGACCACCACCCTGCGGCTGATCGCCGGCTTCGATCGCCCGGATCGGGGCCGGATCCTGCTGCAGGGCCGGGATCTCACCGAGGCGCCGGCCCATCGCCGTCCGGTGAACCTGGTGTTCCAGAACTACGCCCTGTTTCCCCACCTCAATGTGTGGGACAACGTGGCCTTCGGGCCCCGATCCCTGCGCTGGGATGGGGCCCAGATCCGCCATCGGGTGGGGGAGGTGCTGGAGGTGGTACGCCTCGGCGAGCTGGCCCGGCGCCGTCCCCAGCAGCTTTCGGGCGGCCAGCAGCAGCGGGTGGCCCTGGCCCGGGCCCTGGTGAATGCCCCCGCCGCCCTGTTGCTGGACGAGCCCCTGGCGGCCCTCGATCCCGACCTGCGCCGCACGATGCGCGCCGAGCTCAAGCGCATCCAGCGCCAGGTGGGCATCAGTTTTGTGCTCGTCACCCACGACCGGGAGGAGGCCCTCAGCCTCAGCGATCGGCTGGCGGTGCTGCACCGGGGGCGCCTGGAGCAGGTGGGGACGCCGCGACAGCTCTACGACTGCCCGCGCAGTGCCGTGGTCGCCACCGTCCTGGGGGCGGCCAACCTGCTGCCCGATGGTCCAGGGGGAGGACTGCGGCTGCTGCGCCCCGAGCGCCTCAGGCTGCGGGAGGCCGCCCCGGCGGCGGGGGAGCGGGGGCTGCGGGCGAGGGTGCGTGAGCTGGTGTTTCAGAATTACGCCCTGTTCC
>JBJTWP010000114.1:0-4131 GCA_046081805.1 Cyanobacteriota bacterium | reverse complement strand
TTCAGCAGTGCTGCCCTGCCCCGCGCCGCCGTGGAGCGCTTCGCTGTGCCCGCCGCGGTGCAGGCGGCCCGGTGGAGGGGCTGGCGATTGGTGGGCCCGGGGGATGGTGAGCGCCACTGGGATTCGGCTGAACCCCTCGGTGCCGTGCTGGATTTCGGGGCCCTGCGCCAGTGGCTGGCGGATCGGGCCCAGGCCCAGGGGGCGCGGCTGGCGTTGGGACTCACAGCCCTGGCCTGGGAGCAGCGGCACGACGGCACGGTGCTCACCACAGTGCGGGGCAGCGCCGGTGGACACCATGGGATCCGCAGCGACTGGGTGGTGGATGCCAGCGGCGAGGGTCGGGCCCTGATCGGCGATCCGCCGGCCCACCACGGCCTGGTGAGTGGCCTGGGGGTGGAATGGTTGCTGCAGGTGGATCAGCGGCGTTGGCAGCCCTGGCGGGAACGGCTCAGCTTTTTTCTCGGATCAGGCTGGGTGCGGCAGGGTTACGGCTGGATCTTTCCGATGACGCCCGGCCGGCTGAAGCTCGGGATCTGCCGTTTAGAGGATGGTCGGCGCGACCAGCCGCCCCTGGCCCTGGAGCTGCGGCGGCTGATGGAGCGCACGGAGCTGGCGGATGCGGTGGTGCTGGATCGCCATGGTGGGCGGATTCGCAGCACGATCCGACGGCGTGAACCGCACCGGCGCGGTCGCCTGATCGGTCTGGGCGATGCGGTGAGCACCGCCAACCTGCTGGGCGGCGAAGGCATTCGCCATGCTCTGCTGGCGGCGGAGGTGCTGGCGCCACTGCTGGCTGCCGCGGTGGATTCGGGCGACCACCCCCAACGCTGGGGCGGTCATGATCCCCTGGGACGCTACGAAGCCAAGCTGCGCGGCGCCCTTGGCTGGCGCTGGAGCCTCAGCGGGCGCCTGGCCCGCCGCACCTGGCTGGGACTCGAAAGCGTGGCCGGAGATCGACGGCTGCAGCGCCTGTTGGACGGCCTGGCCGGCTGTTCCGCCGCCGAGCTTTCAGCCCTGCTCTTTGACTATCGCTTTGAGCGCTATGGACGGCGGGCCCTGCCCTACCTACTGGGTTGGCGGTAGGGCAGGACCGCTCCGTGGGGAGCTTATTCAGAGGACGCCGCGGGCCGCCAGGCCCTGGATGGCCCCCAGACCGAGGATATGACCCAGGCTGAGGGTGCCGAGCATGGCGCCGTGGCTCAGGCCACCGAACAGGGCGGCGTTGGGGAGTTGCAGACCCACGCCGGGCTGCTTGATGGTGGCCTTGCCGATGGCGATGGCGATCACGTTGCAGACGATCATCACCAGGGCCACCTTGGGCGACCAGGAGACGGTGGCTGGGGCGATGGCGAGGAGCGGAGCGATCATTGCTGCGAAAGCCGACGCCCCATCTTCCGGGCCGTGGCGGCCCCGGCGCGGGCCCCTTAAGACTTGTTCATCCCGTCCAGGGCCTGGCTGAACCCGAGCAGGATCAGCAGGTTGGCGGCGGTGAGGAAGGCCTCCGCACCGCCGTGGAGCGGGTCGACATCGGCCAGCTGCTTGCCGTAGAGGCTGAGGGCGATCACGGAGGCCACAATCGTGACCGCCACGAACACCAGGGTGAGCTGGAAGCCGCGCAGGGCCAGTTTCGGGAACCCTGCCACCTGGCGGGCCAGCCAGAGAAAGGCAAGGTAAGGACCCAGCGAGACGATGAACAGCGGCGTCGGATCGATGGCCGCCAGGCGCTGCAGCAGCTCCGTCGTGGTGAAGACATCGATCGCTGTCATGGGCCGACCTGATCGGACGGGCCGGGGGCCGGGGGCCGTTGCTCGCGCAGCAGGGCGAACACCGCCAGGGCCAGGCTGAGGTTGCCGAGGCTGGTGAGACCGGCCTGGAGCACCACCAGACCCTTGAGCTCGTCGGGGTTGTCGAAGAGGTGCCAGGTGCAGGCGCACATGGCGCTGATCAACGCGGGCACCATGGCCAGGGCCAGCCACTGCCAGCCTTGTTCGCGTCGCCGCCGTCCCAGCCGCTGGATGGCGAGCATCGCCAGCACCCACTCGAACACCGAGGCGATGTGAATCCACCAGGTGGGCAGCGAGAGGGCATGCATTCAGCAACTCTCGGACATGGGTGGCCTGGTTAGGGTTCGGCCATGGCGATCGTGCGGGCCAGCGGTCTGAGCAAGACCTATCGGGTGGCCGACAAGCAGCCCGGCCTGGCGGGCACCCTGCGCCATTTTCTGCGGCGCCGCAGCCGCAATGTGGCGGCGGTGCGGGACGTGAGCTTTCGGATCGACCCCGGCGAGGTGGTGGGTTTTCTGGGGCCGAATGGGGCCGGCAAGACCACCACCCTGAAGATGCTCACCGGCCTGATCCATCCCAGCGGCGGCGAGCTGGAGGTGGCCGGCCATCAGCCCTGGCGCCGCCAACGGGCCTTCCTGGAGGGCATCACGCTGGTGATGGGCCAGAAACAGCAGCTGATCTGGGATCTGCCGCCGCTCGACTCGCTGCGGGTGAACGCGGCGGTGTATGGCATCCCGGAGAGTGCGGCGCGGCGCCGCATCCAGGAGCTGGCCGACATGCTTGAGCTGGGGGAGGAGCTCACCCTGCCGGTGCGCAAGCTGTCCCTGGGTCAGCGCATGAAGGCCGAGCTGCTGGCGGCGCTGCTGCACGAACCGCGGGTGTTGTTCCTCGATGAACCCACCCTGGGGCTGGATGTGAACGCCCAGGGACGGGTGCGCCAGTTCCTGGCGGACTACAACCGTCGCACCGGAGCCACCGTGCTGCTCACCAGCCACTACATGGCCGACATCACGGCCCTGTGCCCGCGGGTGCTGCTGATCCACGAGGGCCGGCTGTTCTATGACGGGCTGCTGGCGGACCTGAGCGAGCAGTTCGCGCCCTGGCGCCAGGTGCGGCTGGAGTTGGCCGCCCCCAAGCCGGCCGCCGCCTTTACCGACTACGGCGAGATCGAGAGCCTGGAGGGTTCGGAGGTGCGCCTGCTGATCCCGCGCGAGCGACTCACCGCCTGTCTGAACCAGCTGCTGGCCAGCCATGCGGTGGTGGATCTGGAGGTGAGCGACCCGCCGATCGAGGAGCTGATCGCGCGGTTGTTCCGCCAGGGGTCGCTGGAGCCGGGCAGGGAGTGCTGATGCCCAACCTTTCAGGAGGCTCCTGGAATTGCGGCCTTTGGATACACCACTGGGCAATCGAGTACCCATGCGACCTCCAGGACCGGTTTAAGGATGTTGCCCAGGCGGGTCAGGTTGTCGGCGATCACGTACAGCCCGAATACCGCGCTGACGTTGTCACGCCCGCGCAGCTTGAACTGACGTAGACCGCCGAACTGTTTGATCCAGCCGAAAATCTTCTCGATCCCCCGGCGCCGCATCTCGTTCGCCGTAGCCATCGGCCAGTGTCACCCGGCAATCCACCACAAGGTCGTGGCGGTTGTCCATGGGCACATGGCCGTCGCACCGCAAGGTGCGCTTCCTGAGCCGGTAGCTCAGCTGTGCCGGGTGGGCCTGGGACTTGCGGGCCAGCAGCGCCTCCGGATCCCTCGCCAGGGCCTGCAGGGGGCGGCTCAGCGATACACCGGCCGGCCATCGCCGGGCAGGAGCGTGAGGCTGAGGGGATCCAGCCGCCGGCCCACCGTCACCTCGATCTCCCCGGCACCCTCGGCGTCGCCCGCCGCGCCGGCTGGACCCAGCGCGGTACGAAGGCCCGCGGCGAGATCGCCGCCCCAGAGCTCCACACAGAGCCTGCGCTGGTCTGGCCCCGCGTAGTCGGCATAGCGGCAGGTGCCCAGCCGGCTGTTCATCGCCGCCCCACGGCGACTCACCCAGGCCAGGCCCTGTTCCTGCAGGGCGTAGCTCTGCCCCTGCCAGTCGAGGCGCTCCGGCAGGGGCAACGGCGGTTTGCAGGCCACCAGCTCAAGCCAGTCCACCTCCAGCCAGTCGTCCTCGCACACCACCAGCCAGCGATGGTCGGCGCCATCGCGCAGCAGATATTCCAGCCACTGGAAGCCGTCGTCGTCGTAGAGCATAACACCCGATACAAGGCCTCTTTATCACAAACATCCAAGGAAAAAAATGAAAATCTGTTATTTGTTAGGCGAGATAAACCCTCCAAAATTTTCTGAGAACTGTTT
>JBJTWP010000113.1:0-4060 GCA_046081805.1 Cyanobacteriota bacterium | reverse complement strand
GCCAGTTCACCTGCGGCAAGCCTGACCTCACCATGACCGTCAACGGCATTCTGGCCGGCCTGGTGGGAGTGACCGCCGGTTGCGATGGCTTCTCGATGCCGGCGGCCTGGGTGATCGGTTTCATTGCGGGAATTCTCGTGGTGTACTCAGTCGCGTTGGTGGACAAACTTGGCATCGACGATCCTGTTGGTGCCTGGTCGGTGCATGGCACCTGCGGCATCTGGGGAACTCTTGCCGTGGGCCTGTTCAACCTGGACAAGGGTCTGTTCACCGGCCATGGTTTCGGTCAGCTCGGCAGTCAGATCGTTGGCGCTCTGGCCATCGGCCTGTTCTCGGCCATCAGCTCCTGGATTGTCTGGACAATCATCGGCACCATCTTCGGTGGCATCCGGGTGACCGAAGGCGAAGAGAAGGAAGGTCTGGACATTGGCGAGCATGGCATGGAGGCCTATCCAGACTTCGCTTCTGCAAAGTAAGTTGAGAAGCTAGTTGTCCAGCCTACATTCTCATTTCCTTTAGTCTCTTCTTTGCAAGGGCGTTCTGCACCGACAGGGCGCCTTTTTCATGGTTCACTTTGCCGGTAGTTTTGGTTCAACAGCGCGACACCCTGTATGGGTGCCAGCTGTGTGGGTGTCAGCCGCTGCCGGATCTGCGCGGGTGGTCCAGATTTCATCTGTTGCACAGATGTCGCACAGATGTTGCTCAGACCAGATGCGCTGCAAGGGGTCCAGGGATGGCACAGGGGCTCCAGAGGGCTACAGGCGATGTTCAAGCTCAATGTTTTGCTTCAAACTAAAACTTATGTGGCGCGTCAGCCCGATTGGTGACTATCTATCCAAGCCATTTTCATCCAGCCTATTCCCTTCCAGCCTATCCCTGTTCACCGGAGTTCTGTCCAGCTGCGACCTGTCAAGGCGCTACCCGGCTGATCGCCTGATGACCAGGCTGGTGATTGCCAGGCTGGGCTGCGGTCTCAGCCTGGGGCTGGCTGCGGCCATCAGCACGTCCTGTGCCGTCCTGGCGGACGACGCCACCATGGAGCTCTGCGCCCCCGGGGCCGACTGGTCGCAGGCCAATCGCCTCAGCGCGAGCCGGTTTGTCAGCCAGTGCATCCTGCGGAACAACGCCACCATCCTCCGCGCGAAACAAGACTTCTTCGACTACTCCCAGCGCCTCGATCAACTGAGCTTGAACGAGGAACTCAAGCGACACTATGCGGCGATTCGAGCGCGGCTGCTGGCCCGCCCTGGAGCTGAGGCGCGCCAGCGAGAGCTCGCCAAGCTGGGCTCGCTCAACAGCTGGCTGGCCAGGCAGGACGGACTCGATCAGCACAGCTGGCATGGGTACAGCCCCGCCATTCGGCGTGTGGTGAGCGACCAGCCTTGATCCGAGCACCGCTTGAATCCGAATCCCGCTGAATCCGAATTCCGTGCGATCCAGGGCACGGTGTTGCTGCCGACACCGCATTGCTGCCGACACCGTGTTATGGCCGACACCGCATTGCTGTCGAGATCGTGTTGCTGCCGAGATCGAGTTGCTGCCGATGTTGCGGACCCATGGTCAGGGATGATGAACGCCTCTAAATTCCGCTCTGTGCATCGATTGGGTATGGCCTGCTGGTTCCGGCTCGGTGCTGCAGGCCTGGCCCGCCTCTGTCTGGCAACCCTGGCCCTGCTGGTGGGGGGATGTCAGCGGCCGCAGGAGGTCACCATGCCGATCGCCAGCTGGCCCGGCTACGAGTACTTCCAGCTGGCCCATGCCCGCCAACTGGATCGAGCCGAGGGGCTGGCCATCAATCCGCTTGTCTATCCCGATCCGCAGGACATCGTGCGGGCCTACGAGCAGGGACGGATCCGTCTCGCCCAGCTCACCACGGTGGAGGTGGTGGACATCTGTGCCCGGCTGCCGAGCCGCTGCCCGGTGGTGGTGCTGATCCTGGATGAGTCCCGCGGTGGCGACAAGCTCGCCGTGCGCCGCAGCATCGGCAGCCTCGAGGGTCTGCGGGGCAAGCGGGTGGGTGTCACCCCCACCACCCTGGGCCCCTATGTGCTCAGCCGCGCGCTCGAATCCCGCGGCATGACGCTGGCCGACGTGCGCATCGTGCCGATGCCCCTGGCCGACATGGGCCAGCGCCTCGCCAGTGCCGACATCGACGGCGCAGCCTTCTTCCCGCCGTTCAGTGACCAGGTGCTGGCCAACGGCACCGCCGTGGAGGTGTTCAACAGCGCCCGCATCCCCGGAGAGATCTTCGACATCCTGGTGGTGGATCCGGAGTATTACCGCAGCGAAGGCGCCACGGTGGCCCGTCTGCTGAGGGTGTGGCAGCAGGCCCACGATCTGGCCCGCCAGGACCCCACGGCCGTGGACGCCATGGCCCGTCGCCAGGGGGTCAGCCCGGAGGTGTTCCGGGAAAGCGAAAAGGGGCTGGTGGACCTGCCCCTGCGGCAGCAGTTGCCGCTGCTCGCCGCAGCGGGGCCCCTGCAGCGCAACCTCGCCGCCGTGCTGGCGGTGCAGACCAGGCTGGGTCTGCTGAGGGGGAAGGCGGTACTGCCGCAGGTGTCCGATCAGGCCCTCAAGCAGGCCCTGGAGTGACATGAAGCCGATGCTGCGGCCCCTGGCTCATCTGCTCTCCTCCCCCCGGCTCTCGCTCTCAGGCCGCCTCACCCTGCTGCTGCTGGCCGTGGGGCTCACCCCCATGATCGTCTCCCAGCTGCTGTCGGTGCGCGTCTACGAGCGGCGGATCTTCAGCAATGAAATCGACTACCTCGAAACAATCACCACTCGCAAGGTGGAGCAACTGGAGGGACTGCTCACCACCAAGAGCATCGAGCTCGACGATCTCACGGAGGCCCCCCAGCTGCGGCGCGACTGGCGGGCGCTGGGCGACGGCACAGACCGCTCGGCTGACCCAGCGGCCCTGCGGCGCACCTTCCAGATGCTGGCTGCCCGCAATGGCTTCGCCGATCTGCTGGTGCTCGACGCCGATGCCGGCCGCCTGCTCTTCGCCTCGCGGCCGATGGTGGCCGGGCCCGTTGCGCCCGGTGAGGTCATCCCCGCCGGCTCCCGTCTGGCCGGCCTGCTGCGCCAGTTCAGCCCCGCCTCCAGCGTGGTTGTCACCCCCCTCGATCGGGATCCGTCCCTGCGCCGCACCGTGGCCTACATCGGCACCCGCCTGCCGGCGCGGGGAGCCGGGCGGCTGGTGCTGGTGGGGGTGCTCAGGGGGCTGCCTTCCAGCGGGTGATCCAGAATCCCTACGAGAGCCTGGAGCACGGCGCCCGGGTGGAGCTGGTGCGGATCGAGGGGCCCCAGGTTGGCGGCCCAGCGGCTGAGGGGCCCGAGCTTGAGGGGCCTGCGGGAGCGGCAGCCGCCCGCTTCCTGCCCGTGGCCCAGGAGTCGGCAAGCTCAGCGACGGCGCTGATCCCGATCCAGAATTCCGGCCGCATCAATGCCCGCGAGCGGCGCCGGGGCGATGGCGGGGCTGGAGCCCTGCGGCGCCAGGGAGGTGAACCGCTGCTCGCGGCCTGGCGTGAGCTCCCCCTCAGCAGCGTCTCGGTGCTGGCCACCATGCCGGAGCGGGAAGCCCTGCGCTACTCCCGCGACCTGCAGGACACGCTCTGGCAACTGGTGCTGATCACGGCCCTGCTGATGATGGCCGTGGGGCTGCTGCTGGGGCGGCGCCTGGCCCGGCCGATCCAGGATCTGCACGACACGGTGCAGCGGTTCGAGCCCGAAGACGAGAGCAGCCTGACGCTCGTGACCATCCGGGGTGACGACGAGATCGCCGGCCTGGCCGGCACGATCAACAGCATGGTGCTGCGCATCCGCGAGCGCACCATCGATCTGCGTCACACCTCCGAGCGGCTCGACACCTACATCCAGACCGTGCAGAGCACCCTGCTGGCGCTGGATTTCCAGGGTCGCGTGCAGCTGCTCAACCGCTCCGGTTGCACGCTGCTGGGGATCGAACCCGAGACCGTGGCTGGCATGGACTGGCTGGCGTGGGTGCTGCCGGAGGATCGGGAGGGCCTGCGCCACTGGCTGGCGCAGGCGGCCGTCGGGG
>JBJTWP010000112.1:0-11773 GCA_046081805.1 Cyanobacteriota bacterium | reverse complement strand
CAGGTAACCGAGCCGGAAGGCCGACAGCGCGTCCTGCTTGAACTTCAGCGCATCGTTCCAGGCCTCTTGCAGCCGGTCCACCAGGCGCTCGCCTTCTCCGTTGTAGCTTGCCGGGGCCAGAGCGCTGAGACCGGCCAGGGTGTCGCGCAGGTTGCGCACGATCAGCGGTTCCCCCTCCTCTGCGGGTGGGATGACTCCCGGCACATCGTCGCTGCCGAGCACATTGCCGCTGCCCAGCACGTCGAACACCAGCACGGAGAAATGGCTCACGATCGCCCGGCCGCTCTCGCTCACCAGGGTCGGCACCCGCACCCCGTGGGGCTCGCAGCATTCGCGCACCGTGGCCACCACGTCGTTGGCGTAGTTCTGCAGCGAGTAGTTGGTGGAGGCGGCACTGGCGGTGCGGCTGCCGTCGTAGTCGATGCCCAGGCCACCGCCCACATCGAGGAAGCCCATCGGTGCCCCCAGGCGGGTGAGCTCCACGTAGATCTGCCCCGCCTCCTGCAGGGCATCCTTGAGCACGGCGATGTCGTTGATCTGGCTGCCCACATGGAAGTGCAGCAGGCGCAGATCCGCCAGCAGCCCCGCGGCACGGAGGGCCTCCAGCGTGGCCAGCAGCTCGGGGATCGCCAGGCCGAACTTGGCCTTTTCCCCCACCGAGCTGCCCCAACGACCCGTGCTGCGGCTGGAGAGCTTGGCGCGGATGCCGATGAACGGCGCCGCCCCCAGCGCGCGGCTGGCCTGGATGATCCGCTCCACCTCGTCGGGCTGTTCGATCACCACCACCGGCTGGCGGCCGAGCCGGCGGGCCAGGATCGCCGTCTCGATGTAGCGCTGGTCCTTGTAGCCGTTGCAGATCAGCAGCGCCTCGGGATCATCCACCAGCGACAGGGCGATCAGCAGCTCCGCCTTGCTGCCGGCCTCCAGGCCGAAGTGCCAGCGCCGGCCGCTCTCGGCCAGCTGCTCCACCACGTGGCGCTGCTGGTTGCACTTCACCGGGAACACCCCCAGGTAACGGCCGGCATAGCCGTACTGGGAGATCGCCCGCTCAAAGGCGCCGTGCAGCCGCTCCAGCCGGTCTTCCAGGATGTCGTCGAAGCGGATCAGCAGGGGCAGCGACAGGTTGCGGCCCTGCAGCTCCCGCACCAGCTCCACCAGATCCAGCGACCCGCCCCGGTCACCGCGGGGCTGCACGGTGATGTGTCCGCGGGCGTTCAGCGCAAAGTAGGGGTCGCCCCAGCGCTCCAGGCCGTAGAGGGCGGCGCTGTCGGCGACGGACCAGGACGGGCCGGTGGGACTGGCGGCAGCCGCCGCTCCGGGAGGACCAGGGGGGGGGGCCAACACCATCGGATCCTGCTCAGAACGGGAGCCGTCAACCGTGACTCTCATCGGGCAATTGTTCCATCAGAAGCGCCCTGCAGACAGAAGCGCCCTGCAGACAGGCGCCCGGATCTGGCGCACTCGGCCGTTCTGATCCAAGCTCGATTCTGCATCCGCCACCTGACCCATGCACCTGCTCACCGGCCTGAGGGAGGACCAGGCGCGCTGGCTGCGCTGGCTGCTGATCGCAGGCTGGCTGCTGCTGATTCTCTCAATGCTGCTGCCGACCGTTCCAATCTCTGCCAACCGCTTGTTCTGGGGCACGGTGGTGCCCGCGGGCCTGCTGCTGATCGGAGCCGTCAGTCACGAGCTGTGGCGGCGTCTCTGTCCGCTCGCCTTCGTCTCCCAGCTGGCGCGCTCCCTGGGCAGGCAGCGCACCGTCCCAGGACGGGGCAACCGGCCTGAGGTGGTGTTGATCAAGCCCGATTCATGGCTCGGCCAGCACCACGTCCAGCTGCAGTGGAGTCTGCTGATCGCGGGGCTCTGCCTGCGCCTGTTCGGTGGCAACAGCAGCCCCACCTGGCTTGCGGTGTGGCTGCTGCTCACGCTGCTGGCCGCCCTCGGCGTGGGCTGGGCCTATGGCGGCAAGGCCTGGTGCCAGTACTTCTGTCCGATGGCACCTGTCCAGACGGTGCTCACGGGGGTGCGCGGTCCCCTGGGCAGCACGGCCCATGTCGCCACCACGGCGCGCGTCACCCAATCGATGTGTCGCACCATCACCCCCCAGGGCAAGGAGCAGAGCGCCTGTGTGGCCTGCCAGTCCCCCTGTGTGGACATCGATGCGGAGCGCGCCTTCTGGCAGACGCTGGAGGGCAAGAAGGGACTGGCCTGGGCCTGGTATTCCTATCCCGGTCTGGTGCTGGGGTTCTTCCTGCTGATGGAGGCCAGCGGGCAGGGCAGCTCCATGGCCACCCACCCCCTGGGCTATCTGCGCTCGGGCGCCTGGGCCCTCGATCCGGATCTGGCCTCCAGGGTGTGGGAGCCCTGGCCGTCCTTCGGACCGCTGCCGCGTCTGCTGCTCATCCCGCTGCTGCTCACGGCCTCGGCCTGGCTGTCGGTGGCGGGCTGGCGCTGGGTCGAGCGCGCCCTGCAGGCCCGCCACGAGCGCGGTGGGATCGCCTCGGCGCGGCATCGGGCGGTGACGAACACCCGCCTCCTGTCGTCGTTCGTGGCCATCAACCTGTTCTTCTGGTTTGTGGATCCCTTCCAGGGCGTCGTCGGGGATCCCGGCGGCCAGCTCCTCCGCTCCGCCGTCCTGGTGCTCAGCTCCGTGGGCCTGTTCCGCGGCTGGAACCGCGATCAGGCCACCTACCGGCGCGAGAGCGCCAGTGAGAGCCTGCGCCGTCAGCTGCGGGAGCTCCCGGGCCTGGAGGCCGCCCTCGACGGCCGCTCCCTGGAGGCGCTCAGTCCCGGGGAGGTGTTCACCCTGGTGAAGGCCCTGCCGGCCCTGGGGCAACAGCAGGGGCGCAGCGTGTACCAGAACGTGGTGGAAGAGATGCTGCGCAGCGGGCGTCTGCACCGTGCCAGCGCCCTGCTGGAGCTGGAGGAGCTGCGCCAGACCCTCCAGCTCGACGACGCCGATCACCACGACGTGATGCGGCTGCTCGCCCGGGAGCGGCCCGAACTGCTGGAGCGGGATCCGTTGCAGCTCCAGTCCGCAGACCTCAGGAGCGAGGCCGCCGCCGAGGCGATCGAGGAGCTGCTGGCCCTCAGCGGCCTGGAGGTGCTGCCCCCCGACGGCCTGGAGCCGGAGCCGCGCAGGCGGTTGGAGCGCATCCGCAGCAAGAGCGGCCTGGCGGAGGATGACTGGCAGGCGCTGCTGCAACGGTTCGGCCCCCGCAGCGAGCTGGAGCGGCAGCGGCTCGAACGGCTCCAGGCAGGCTGGATCCGGGAGGCGGGGCTGGCCGCCCGGCTGGCCGAGCTGGCCCACGACGATCCCATGGTGCAGCCCCTGGCGCAGGCCATGGGCCAGCGCATCGAGGGCCCGCGTCAGGGCCTGGATCAGCGGCTCAGGGCGGCCGGTCTCGCCCCGCTGCCCGCCGCCGTGGCGGCCTCCGGTGACCTCGGCGAGGCGCTGGAGCTGCTCTGGGGCGATCCCGATCCCGACACGGCGGGCTGGGTGCTGATGCTTGCCCATGAACGGGATCCCCAGCTCGCCGCCCGCCTGCTGCAGGACCGACGCGCCGGTCTGCCCGATTCGCCCTTCCTGCAGCGTCAGCGCCGCGGCGAGGTCGACCCGGATCGACCGGAATTTCCGATCATCGCCGGCTCACACCTCTTCTGCGATCTGGTGCCGGAAGCGGTGCTCTGGCTGGCAGGCCAGGGCCACCTGCGCGACCTGGCCCCAGGGGAGCGGGCGATGGAGCGCGGAGCGCCCAGCGACCACCTGGCCCTGATCGTCCGGGGCGATGTGCGGCTGCAGACCCCGGCGGGGCGAACGGTGGTGCTGAGGGCAGGACAGGCCGTGGGCGAGATGGGGGTGATCACGGGGCAGCCCCGATCCACCACGGTTGAGGCCGGAGCCGCGGGGGCCTCGCTGTTCGTGTTGCCGGCCAGCGCGTTCGAGGAGCTGTTGCGGCATTCCCGCCGCTTCGGGCGGGGCCTGCTGGGCCAGCTAGCCCAGCGTCTGGTGCTGGCCAACGCGCCGGGTTGAGCCCCTACCCGCCCACCCCCCCTGGCGCTGATCGGGCCCCGCCGCTGCTCCCCTGGCTTGCCAAGGGGAGAGCTGGACATCGACGATGGCGCCACCAAAACCTGAGCCCATGGCCACCGAACGCACCTTCCTTGCCATCAAGCCCGACGGCGTGCAGCGCGGCCTGGTGGGGGAGATCCTCGGCCGCTTCGAGCGCAAGGGCTTCAAGCTGGTGGGGCTCAAGCAGCTCACCCCCAGCCGTGAGTTGGCGGAGAGCCATTACGGCGTGCACCGCGAGCGCCCCTTCTTCGCCGGCCTGGTGGACTTCATCACCTCCGGGCCGGTGGTGGCGATGGTGTGGGAGGGCGACGGGGTGATCGCCAGCGCCCGCAAGCTCATCGGCGCCACCAAGCCCCTGGAGGCCGAGCCTGGCACGATCCGCGGCGACCTGGCGGTGAACATCGGCCGCAATGTGATCCACGGCTCCGACGCGCCCGAAACCGCCGCCTTCGAGATCGGTCTGTGGTTCGAGCCCTCCGAGCTGAGCGACTGGACCCCCGCCGATCAGGTGTGGCGCACCGAGGGCTGAGCTGCCAGCCTGGAGGCGTTATCAGGCTCCTCCCTCCGTGTTCACCCTGCGCCCTGCGGCAACCCATCCCCCTGCCGCAGCAGTCACCCCTGCCGCGGCCCTCGCCATCGGAGCCACAGGCGCCGCCCTGCTCGCGGTCCTGGCGGTGGAGCCTCCCGCTGTCTCCGCCGGCCCACCAGCCACCACCACCCCGACGGTGGTGGATGTGCCCTCGCGGCCGGCCTTCGTGAGGCCGCCGGGCCGAAGCGAAGCGGTCGCCCGCACCGGCCAGTCGCTGCCTCTGCAGAGCCTGCTGCGCACCGAGAAGCCCGGACGGATGCAGGTGCGGCTCCCCGACGGCCGCAGCTTCCGCCTGGGGGGCAATGCCCTGTTGCGGCTGGCGGGCTCCAGCCTCGACCTGCAGCGGGGCCAGATCATCGCCTGGGTGAATCCCGGCAGTCCGGCTGGTGCTCCCCTGCGGGTCCGCACCCGGGTGGGCACCACCGTGTTCATCGAGGCCAGCGACGAGGCCGTGAAGATCTTCAGCTGGGAGGGCACCGTGCGGATGGACACCGACACCGGCAAGACCGTGATGCTCACCAGCGGCGAGCAGCTCAGCCATGAGAGCGCTCCCACCACCGCCGGGGCCAGCCCCGGCTGGCAGCCCCTAAGCCGCCTGAGCCGCTCCGAACTCGATACGCGCCGGGCCCGCAGCATCCTGCTGAACGGCTTTGACGCGCCGATGGAAACCCTGCCGGTGATCGAGAAGGAGCTCGGCTTCAGCCGGTGATCGCGCCGCTGCAGCTGCGGCGGCGGGCCTGGGCTGCGCCGCTCCTGGCTGCCCTGCTGGCGGCCCCCTGGCTGGAGCCGGGGGATGCCCTGCTGCGCAGCCTGGCCTTCTGGCTGCGGGGACCGCGCCAGCCGCCCCCGGAGCTGGTGATCCTCGACGTGGATCAGGCCTCGGTGAGCCTGGGCGAGCGGCTCAGCCCCCAGGAGATCGAGGCCTCCCCGCTCTGGCGCCGCATGGGGGCCTGGCACTGGCCCAGGGCCCTGCAGGCGGAGCTGGCGGCCTGGGTGCTGGAGCAGGGGGCGCGCCGGGTGGTGTTCACCGTGCTCTATCCCCAGCCCAGCAGCTTCGGCCCCGGCGACGATCAAGCCTTCGCGCGGCGGCTGGCGCCCTGGCGGCGCCAGGTGGTGCTGATGGCGGGCTATGGGCTGGAGCCGGATCCGGCGGCGGGGCTGGAGCTGGTGCAGCTGCGCCGGCCGGTGCCGCCGCTGGGGGCGCTGGAGGGCCTCGATGCCCTGCTGGAGGGGCCCAGCGGCGCGATCGAAGCCATCCCCGGCGACCAGTGGGAGCAGGAGGCCCTGGCGGACTTCCCCCCGCCGCGTCCGCCGGCGCTGGCCTTCGCCGCCGCCGCTCGCCGGCCGCCCTCCGCCCCGCTCGGCATCGATTTCCCAGGTCCGGCCGGCACCGTGCCGGTGGTGCCGGCCTGGGAACTGCAGCGGCAGCGGCCTGGCTTCTGGCGCCACCGGGTGGTGGTGTTCGGCCGCACGCCGTCGCGGCTGTCGGATCGGCGGGAGTCACCGTTCGGGCCGCTCAGCAGCGTGGAGCTGCAGGCTGCCGCCCTGGCGACGGTGCTGCAGGGGCGAGGGTTTCATCCCCTGCCGGGGTTGGCAGCGCTGCTGCTGCTGGCGGGTTGGGGGGCGCTCGGCCTCGGGGTGCTGCGCCGGCCGCCGCTGGCGGGGCGCACCGCCACGGCGGCGTTGCTGCTGGCGCTGGCGGGGCTGGGCGTGGGGGCGCTGGGCTGGCTGGCGGGCTGGTGGCTGCCGGTGACCGCCCTGCTGCTGGCCCCCCTGCTGGGGGGCGGCGCCCGGGCCCTGGGCCAGGGGTTGCGGGAGAGCCGCGAGCGGGCCTATCTGCACCAGGTGCTGGCCCGGCGCGTCTCCCCCGCCCTGCTGGCCGACATCCTGCGGGAGCCGGGCCCCCTGGGCACCCAGCTCGGCGGTTCGCGCGCCCGCTGCGCCGTGCTGTTCACCGATCTGGTGGGCTTCACGCCCCTCAGTGCCCGGCTGGAGCCCGCCGCCCTGTTCGCCCTGCTGAACCGCTACTTCGAGGCGATCGCCGCCGCCGTGATCGCCGAGAACGGCCTGCTCGACAAGTTCATCGGCGATGCCCTGATGGCGGAGTTCGGCGTGCCCCGCAGCCGCGGTGACCGGGAGGAGGCGCTGGCGGCCGTGCGGGCCGCCCTGGCGATGCAGGGGCGGCTGGAGCAGCTCAATCAGGAGCTCATCGCCCAGGGGCAGACCCCCCTGCGCCAGGGCATCGGCATCCATGTGGGCGAGGTGATCGCCGGCAACCTGGGCTCCAGCCAGCGGCTGGAGTTCACCGTGGTGGGCGCCGCGGTGAATGTGGCCAGCCGCATCGAGGGCCTCACCCGCCGCTTCCCTGAGTTCCCGGTGCTGATCAGCGGCGCGGTGGTGGAGCTGCTCGGCGAACAGCTGGAGGCCCAGCCCCTGGGGGAGCACCAGCTCAAGGGGTGGCCGGAGCCGGTGGCGGTGTTCGGCTTGAAGGGCCTGCGCTGAGCGCGGCGAAGCGATCCCAGCGGAACTGCTGCAGCAGCTGCCGTTGCTCCGCAGTCGCCCCTACCGGGCCCAAGGCGGCCCCCAGCAGCTCCGCCGTGATGGCGGCGAGCAGCACCCCATTGCGGTGATGGCCGGCGGCCAGCCACAGCCCCGCCACCGGTCCGGCCCCCAGCAGCGGCCCCTCGTCCGGGGTGTGGGGCCGGAAGCCCCACCAGCGCTCCATCGGCGGCCAGCGCGCCGCTTCCGGCAGCAGCTCCGCCAGTCCCTCCTGCAGCTGGCGCTGGCCGGCGGGGGTGAGGCCCTCCTCGAAACCGGCCTGCGGTTCGCTGGTGGCCCCCACCACCAGCAGGCCATCCTCCCGGGGCACCAGGTAGGTGCCCGGCCCGAAGATCACCCGCTGCAGCGCCCCGATCGGCCCCTGCAGCGACAGCATCTGGCCCTTCACCGGCGCGATCGGCAGCTGGGGCAGCAGCCGGGCGCTCCAGGCGCCGCAGCAGAGCACGGCCCGCTGCGCCGGCAGCCGCCGGGTGGCTCCCTCGGCGTCCTGCAGCCGCACGCCGCTGAGCTGGCCCGTCGCGTCCTGCTCCAGGGCCTGCACCTCACAGCCCTCCTCAAACTGCACGCCCCGCTCCACGCAGGCCCGCTCCAGGGCCCGCATCAGGCGGCGCCGGTTGTCGATCTGCCCGTCCTGGGCAAACAGCAGCCCCGCCGGCCAGCCGCGGCCCAGCCCCGGGATCTCCCGCTCCAGGCCAGCGCGATCCAGAACCTGGCCGAAGCGGGCCGTGGGATAGGCGTCGCGCTCGGCTTCGCTGCGGAACGGCACGACGATGCCGCAGGGCCGCAGCCCGCAGCCCATGCCGCTGTCGGCCTCGATGTCGGCCACCCAGGCCGGCACCCGCTCCAGGCTGCGCTGACCCAGCTGCAGCAGGGGGCCGCCGAGGCCCTCGGCATGGGGGGCCAGCATCCCGGCCGCCACGAACCCCGCCGCCTCACTGCGGCGGCGGCTCAGCACCCGCACCGCCTCGCCCTGCACCGCCAGCCGGTGGGCGATGGCGAGCCCCATCAACCCTCCCCCCAGGATCAGTACGGCCATGGCCCCTGCGTGGTGGCTTCAGCGTGGCAGGCGAGGGAGCGGCAGCGCGGCCTTCCATAGGATCCGTCCAGGCACCGGATCGGGAGAACAGGCATGGCTGCGGCCGCGGCAGGGCAGGGCGCATGGGAGGCCGTGATCGGCCTGGAAACCCACGTGCAGCTGGGCACCCACAGCAAGATCTTCACCGCTGCCTCCACCGCCTTCGGCGACGACCCCAACACCCACATCGACCCGGTGGTGTGTGGTTTGCCGGGCACGCTGCCGGTGCTGAATCAGAAGGTGCTCGAATATGCGGTGAAGGCCGCCATGGCGCTGAATCTGAAGATCGCCGAGCACAGCAAGTTCGACCGCAAGCAATATTTCTATCCCGATCTCCCCAAAAACTACCAGATTTCCCAGTACGACGAGCCGATCGCCGAGGACGGCTGGATCGAAGTGGAGGTGGCCGAAAAGGGCAAGGACAGCTATCTCAAAACGATCGGCATCGAGCGACTGCACATGGAGGAGGACGCCGGCAAGCTCGTGCATGCCGGCAGCGATCGGCTGGCGGGCTCCACCCACTCCCTGGTGGACTACAACCGCGCCGGTGTGGCCCTCGCCGAGATCGTGAGCAAGCCCGATCTGCGCACCGGCCGGGAGGCGGCGGAATACGCCTCGGAGATCCGCCGGATCATGCGCTATCTCGGCGTGAGCGACGGCAACATGCAGGAGGGATCGCTGCGCTGCGACGTGAACATCTCGGTGCGGCGCGGTCCGGATGCGCCCTTTGGCACGAAGGTGGAGATCAAGAACATGAACTCCTTCTCCGCCATCCAGAAGGCCTGCGAGTACGAGATTCAGCGGCAGATCAAGGCCTATGAGGCCGGCGAGCCGGTGGTGCAGGAAACGCGGCTCTGGGATGAGGGCAAGCAGCTCACCCGCAGCATGCGCTCCAAGGAGGGCGCCAGCGACTACCGCTATTTCCCGGATCCGGATCTGGGCCCGATCGAAGTGAGTGCTGAGCTGCGCGAAGGCTGGCGCTCCGAGCTGCCGGAACTGCCGGCCCAGAAGCGCCATCGCTTCGCCGAGCAGCTGGGCCTGTCCCAGTACGACGCCCGCGTGCTCACCGATGAGCGCCCGATGGCCGAATACTTCGAGGCTGCGGTGGCCGCCGGCGCCGATGCCAAGGCCGTGGCCAACTGGATCCAGGGCGACATCGCCGCCCATGTGAATGCCAACCGCCTCAACTACGCCGAGTTGCCCTTCCGCCCGCAGCAGCTGGCGGAGATGGTGCAGCTGATCGAGGGCGGCACGATCAGCGGCAAGATCGCCAAGGAGATTCTCCCTGAACTGCTGGAGCAGGGCGGCTCGCCGAAGGCGATGGTGGAGGCCCGGGGCCTCGGGATGATCAGCGACCCCGCCGCGATCGAGGCCATCGTGGAGGCGTTGCTGGCCGCCCATCCTGAAGAAGTGGAGGCCTTTCGCGGCGGCAAGACCAAGCTGCAGGGCTTCTTCGTGGGCCAGCTGATGAAGCGCACCGGCGGCAAGGCCGATCCGAAGCTCGCCAACCAGATCCTCAGCCAGAAGCTGAAGGGCTGAGCTGCAGGCGGCTGCGTCGTTAGCCTGTAGGCATGACGGTTGCCAGGCCCGCTGCTGCTCTTGGCCATCCGGCTCGCTGCCCCGCGCGCTTCACCGTGGAGCAGTTCCACCGGCTGTGCGAGGCCGTGCCGGAACAGCGTCTGGAATTGATCGATGGTGAGGTGCTGGAGGTGATCGCCAAGGGCACGCGGCACACGGCGGTGGTGCATCGGCTGATCCGGGCGATCGAGGCTTCCCTGGCTGCTGCACCCCAGGTGCCCATGCAGTTGCGGGTTGAGGCCCCGCTCGATCTCGGACCGGCCCATGAGCCTGAGCCCGACCTGGCCCTGGTGGCCCGCCGGGACGACGACTATTGGCACGCCCACCCCACCGCGGCCGACACCACCCTGGTGATTGAGGTGGCTGATTCCAGCCTGGTGTTCGATCTGGAGGCCAAGGCTCGCCTCTATGGCGCTGCGGGCATCCCCCACTACTGGGTGGTGGATGTGCAGGCAGCGCGTCTGCATGTGGTTCACACGGCGCCGGGGTCCGTGCCCGGCTGGCTCGGCCGGCTCAGGGAGTCGGTGGAGCAGATCCTGGCCGCCCTGCCCCAGGGCTGAGCGCTCCTGCCACCTGTGCCATCAACTGCTCAGGGGTGCCCCGGTTATCGAGCACCACGTCGGCCAAGGCCCGCTTGCGCTCCAGCGGCCACTGGGCCGCGAGGCGCGCCCGGGCCTCGGCTGCGCTGAGGCCGTTGCGGGCCATCAGCCTCTGCAGCTGCTGGCCCTCGTCGCAGTCCACCAGCCAGATCGTGCTGCACAGCTGCTCCAGGCCGGCCTCAAACAGCAGCGGAATCATCAGCACCAGCACCGGTGCCGCAGCCAGCCGCTCCAGTTCGGCGGCCAACCGCGCCCGCACCAGCGGGTGCACCAGCTGCTCCAGCCACCGCCGCTCATCGGCATCGGCAAACACGATCCGGCCCAGGGGGGCCCGATCGATCGCCGCTTCAGCGGCACCCGTTCCCGGGGCCCGCACCTGCTCACCATAGCGCTCCAGCACTGCCCGTGCGCCCGCGCTCCCCGCCGCCAGGGCATCCCGGGCATAGACATCCGCATCGAGCACCGGCAGGCCCCGGGCCGCCAGCAGCAGGCCCACCGCGCTCTTGCCGCTGGCGATGCCGCCGGTGAGGCCGATGCGCCGCTGCCGGCCGCTCCAGCGAGGCCGGTTGAGCCGCTCCAGTAGGGGCGGTGGCCCCAGCTGCTCCAGCCTGAACTGGCGCCCGTAGGTTGGGGTGGGCCGCTCAGAGTAGAAACGGCTGCGGTGGGGCGGCCGCAGCCGCTGCCAGCCATTCAGCAGGCGGCTGCGGGCCCGCAGCGTCAGCCTCAGGCCCCTTCGCAGCCAGGCAGGCGCTGCAGTCCAACCGAGGCTGTTGGTTACCGCCTCGGGCAGCACGCCCCGCAGCAGCCCCGCCAGGGACGGCCGCAGCAGTGAGGGCCAGTCCGCCAGCAGCATCTCCAGAGTGGCGTCCGCCACCCGGCGGTTGCTAGCGGCGGCGGCGAACACCGTGGCCTCCACCCGCTGGTTGAGCGCCAGCAGTTGCTCCAGCGTGGCCGGTAGCTCGGCGATGCCCATGCGACCGCCCACGTGGCGCCAGAAGCGGAACAGGGCCTGCTGCTCGGCGAGCGTCAGGGGCCGCCAGCCGTAGCGCTCCAGCCAACGGATCGGCTCGGCCACAAAGCCCGAGAGCACGTAGAGAAAATCGGCGTTGGCGATCGCGTAGTGGCCGTGGATGCGGTTGAGCCTTGCGATCACTGCGCTGCCCGCCGGACTGTCCGGCCCATGGCGCAGCAGCTCGGCCACCATCAGGCCGGTGTCGTCGTAACGCTTGCGCGGTCGCCGCTCGAATTCACCGCTGCGGCTGAGCAGGGCCGAGATTGAGGGCACGCAGAAGGTCTTGAGC
>JBJTWP010000111.1:0-4038 GCA_046081805.1 Cyanobacteriota bacterium | reverse complement strand
CGCCTAGAGCTACGAGCTGCCCAGCCTGCTCAGTAGTCTCACCTCGAAGTTGCTGCTGTTCCTGATGCGACTGCTGAAGATTGTGCTCCAGCTCCTGGCGTTGCCTCTCGACTTCTTGGTATTGCCGCTCCAGCTCTTGGCGGTGCTGTTCAAGACCCTGGTTGAGATCGTGTAGCTGGCTGTTGTTTAGGTTGGCAGTGTTTAGTTTTGAAGTCAGGTCTTCAAGTTGCGCCCGGAGTACTTGAACCAGCTCGGGGGCAACCTGCTCAGCATCACCAAGGCGACGGCGCAGACTTCTGCGTTCCGGATCAGCAGTCAGCCTGGAAGGTGTGGCAGTCCAGACTTCCTGGGGTGGACCGAATGCATTGAATCGCTCTTTCGGTTTGATCCGAGAGCTTTGATTGCCCTGTTCAACGGCCTTGCTGCCTGGGCTCTCTTGCTCGCGACCTGAAGATCCGGCCTGAGGAGCTTCAGTCAGGATCGGGGGCTTAAGGTGATTCTTCATGGTAGAAACCTACACTGCTTGTTCAGGCGCCTTCAAGCCGATTCTCGGCCAGCTTGTTGGCGAAGATCGGCGAACGGGAGCCGCTACCAGCGACCCGATCCGTCGGGCCAGGGCCTGGGGGCTGCTCCGTTGGGGTATGGCCCATCCACGTCGCGCCACATCGGCGAGTGGGTCGGCGCGGTCTGGTCAGGCTGTGATCGTTCAGCCCCGTCCAGCCCAGCCCAGGGAAGCTCAGGCCACGTCAGTCGCTGTTCTGCCCATGGGAAGCATTCCCATCGCGAGGACCGATCAAGGCACGGCGACCTCTCCCTAGACCGAAGGCATGGCGTAGGAGAGACCTCCAACTCCATCCGGTGCTGAACGGTGACAGCTGTTGGCGGAGCGCCGGTGCAGGGGACGGGATGACTTTATGGAGCTGCTCAAGTTGTCGCCTCAGGTAGGCGTTTTCCTCGAGGATCTGCGTCAGTCGTTGTTGAACTTTCTGCTCATAGATCCTGGGGATCTCCTCAATAAGCTGATGCAAGGTCGAGAGCTCAGCCCGTGCGGCTGCCAGCTCCAGTTCAAGGCTTCGCTGCTGAAGCTGTAACTCGCTGGAGAGACTGGTGGCTTCCGATCGAGCCGCGGGTAGGGGCTGGGCCCAGCCGAAGATCGACGGTGCCGCAGAGCGACCCTGGGCTGGCGTTGGATCGGGGCCCTCTGGCTGGTTCATGCTCCGACATTAGGCGGGACGGACTGGCCTCATCCATCGGCGCCATGCCCTGGGTCGCGAAACGGACATCCTGATATCCCTCAATGGCCCGGGATCCGTTGATTGACCCGGGATCCGGGCCGCAAGCAACCTGGATCCGCGGGGACCCTGCCCGGGTCAGGGCAGGGGTCGGTTGGAGCCCTCCGCTTAGGCGGCAGCCGGCTCAGCGGCGGCTTCGCCGCTCACCGTCGGCATGCTGCGGGGAGCTGGCATCGGGCCGTCCTGCTTGACGGTGAGGTAGCGGATCACGTCCTCTGAGAGACGCATGGCGCGCTCCAGCGGCGCGACGTGCTGGCCGTTGCCGTTGTGGTTCAGCTGCACGTAGATCCCTTCCCGGTGCTTGGCGATCGGATAGGCCAGGCGACGCTTGCCGCGCATCTGACAGTCGAGCACCTCGCCACCGGCCTCGCTCACAAGGTCGCGGTACTTGCTCACATGGCTTTCGACCTCCTCCTCCGGGATGTCCGGACGAAGGATGTACATCGTTTCGTAGTAGGGCTGCGTCATGGTCGCCAGATGGATGCAGTGGCAGCGGCCGGCGGGACGATCCCACCAGCGACGGATTGGCCAACCTATCGCAGCACCCTGCCACGGCCAACGGGAGGGTGCCTCAGCAGGGCCGGCACTGGGCGACTGCCGCAGCTGGGCTGGCTCAGGGCCACTGGCTCAGTAGAGCTGCATCCGCACCGCCTCTGACAGGGTTGGGAGATCGGCGTCCTTGCCACGCAGGTTCTGCACGACCCCGAACGCCACCACTACCAGGGTGCCCAGGAACACGGTGTTGCTGAGGGTGCGCAGGGCGAAGTCGAGGCCCATGGGGTTGAGCAGCACCTGGAACACCAGGCCCACCAGCACCAGCACGATGTCGATCAGGATCGCCTGCAGCACGTTGAAGCGAATGGCGTAGGGCACCTGGCCGTTGCGCACCACCGCCAGGTAGAGCACCAGGAACAGCACCAGGCCACCGAACGGCACCGCCTGCTGCAAGACCGCGATGGGCAGCGCGGGCAGGCTCAGCCACTGCAGCGCTGGAAACAGGTTGAACAGCCCCCGGCCGAAGGGAATGGCGTCGCTCCAGGGCAGCAGATAGGCCGCAGCCGCCAGCAGCCGTTGCCAGATGGGTGGGGCCTGCATGGACAGCTGACGAGAGGCACGGCTGCAGGCTAGTGGGCATTCCCCAGCTGCCTGAGGGCCACGGCACGCATGGCCGCCACCGGGACGTCCGCCGCGCCGCTCCACAGCCGCAGTGCCGCTGCCCCCTGACGCACCAGCATCTCCAGGCCATCGACGCTGGAGCAGCCGCGGGCCGCCGCCTCCTGCAGCAGCCGGGTGGGCCGCGGTGTGTAGATCAGGTCGTAGACGCGGCAGCCCGGCGCCAGGGCATCCAGCTCCCAGGGGTTGAGGGGACAACGGCTGGCAGCCGTGGGGTCGCCGGCGGAGGCCATGCCCACCGGCGTGGTGTTCACCACCAGCGCGGCCTCCGCCAGCACGGCAAGCAGCGGGCTGCCCGCTGCCGCTGGATCGCCTGACCAGGCCAGGGTCTGTAGCCGTGGGGCCCAGGCGCTGCAGCCCGCGGCGAAGGCGGCCAGACTCTCGGGTCGGCGCGCCGCCACGACGATGCGCTCCAGCCCCAGGTCCACCAGCGCCGCCACCACGGCTCGGGCGCTGCCGCCACAGCCCAGTACCAGCGCCTGCCGACCCTGCCAGCCGCCATCCCTCAAGGGGGCCAGGAAGCCCTCCACGTCGGTGTTGGTGCCGAACCAGCCGCCGCCCGTGATCGGCACCAGGGTGTTCACCGCTCCCACCCGTTCGGCCAGGGGGCTCAGCTCTTGACACAGCGCAGCCACGGCCTGCTTGTGGGGAATGGTCACGTTCAGGCCGCGACAGCCCACCGCCTCCAGAGCCTCCACCAGCACTGCCAGCTTCGTGGGGCTCACCGGCAGGGCCAGGTACACCCAGTCGAGCCCCAGCCGCTGGAGGGCCGCGTTGTGCATGGCCGGGGAGAGCGAATGGCGCACCGGATCCCCCAGCACAGCCAGCAACTGGGTGGTGCCCGTGACGGAGGGGAGCTCGACGGCGGCCATGGCGGCGCTGCGGATCCGCCGCACGGTAAGGGGCTGGTCGGGTCCGGTTCGGGAACCACGCCTCGCCGGGCCCCGCTTCCGCTGCAGAGGATGCACTGAATCCAAATTCACCCTCTGAGAGGTGGGAACCCATGGGCAAGGTCGTCGGCATTGACCTCGGCACCACGAACAGCTGCGTCTCCGTGATGGAGGGCGGCAAGCCCACGGTGATCGCCAACGCTGAGGGGTTCCGCACCACCCCCTCCGTGGTGGCCTACACCAAGAACCAGGACAAGCTGGTGGGTCAGATCGCCAAGCGTCAGGCGGTGATGAACCCGGAAAACACCTTCTATTCAGTAAAGCGCTTCATCGGCCGCCGGGTGGATGAGGTGAACGAGGAATCCAAGGAGGTGAGCTATTCCGTGGAGAAGGCCGGTGCCAACGTGAAGGTGAAGTGCCCGGTGCTCAACAAGCAGTTCGCGCCGGAGGAAGTATCCGCCGAGGTGCTGCGCAAGCTGGCCGACGACGCCGGCAAGTATCTGGGTGAAACCGTCACTCAGGCGGTGATCACCGTTCCCGCCTACTTCAACGATTCCCAGCGCCAGGCCACCAAGGACGCCGGCAAGATCGCCGGCCTCGAGGTGCTGCGCATCATCAACGAGCCCACCGCGGCGGCGCTGGCCTACGGCCTCGACAAGAAGAGCAACGAGCGCATCCTGGTC
>JBJTWP010000110.1:0-10879 GCA_046081805.1 Cyanobacteriota bacterium | reverse complement strand
CCATGACGGTTCAGGACCTCACCCGCGAGGTGGAGCTGAATGCCGCCCAGAGCCGCTTCATCAGCAACGTGTCCCATGAACTGCGCACGCCGCTGTTCAACATCAAGAGCTACGTGGAAACCCTCCACGACCTGGGCGACCAGCTGAGCGAGGCGGAGAAGCGGGAGTTTCTGGGCATCGCCAACGCCGAAACCGATCGCCTCACGCGGCTGGTGAACGACGTGCTCGATCTCTCGCGGCTGGAGTCCGACCGCCAGTGGAGCTTCGAGCCGGTGGAGATCGGCCCTGCGATCGAGCAGACCCTGCGCACCTACCGGCTCAATGCCGAGGAGAAGGGGGTGGAGCTGGCCTTGGAGGCCGATCCGGCCCTGCCGCGGGTGCTGGGCAACTGGGACCTGCTGCTGCAGGTGTTCGACAACCTGGTGGGCAATGCCCTCAAGTTCACCCAGCCCGGCGGGAAGCTGATGCTGCGGGCCTACCCCTGGCCCGATCTCTGCCAGATCGAACCGAGCGCGGCCCCCAGCGGCAATCCCGCCTGCGCCCTCACCCTGCCGCTACCGCGGCTGCGGGTGGAAATCGCCGACACCGGCTGCGGCATCTCTCAGGCCGACCAGGCCCGGATCTTCGAGCGCTTCTACCGGGTGGAGAACGCCGTCCACACCGAAGCGGGCACGGGCCTGGGGCTGTCGATCGTTCGGGGCATCCTGGAGAAGCACGGCACCCAGGTGCGCATGACCAGCGAACCCGGCACCGGAACCACCTTCTGGTTTGATCTGCCGCTGGAATCCATGGACAGCAACGAACTGCAGCTGCAGGCCGAGCGCCGTTCAAGCGACGCCACCGCGAGCATCGGTTGAGACCGGTCGGCTGAGACTGATCCGTTGTGGAAACGCTCAGTCCCCTTCCACGCCCCGCACGATGCGGGAGAGCTCGCTGCGCTCGTCGCTGGTGATGCGATGCGGCACGCCGGAGATGATCCGCTCGAAGTTCGAGAAGGAATCCTTGATCTCCGGGCCATTGCTGGTGATCACGAATTCGCGGATGCCCTTGTCGTGCCAGGAGCCGCGCATCTTGAACACGTTGAGGGCTCGGGCCATCTCGCCGCGGATCTCCACGTACTGCAGCAGCAGGATCGTATCAGTGATGGTGGAGATATGGGAGTCGGTGATCGAGTGGCTGCCCATGAACTCTTCAGAGGTGTTCGTGAAGAAACCGGCGATCTCCTCCTGCTTGGCATAACCAGTTACACCGATCACGAACTGACGGAAGGCGTTGTGACTCACACCGCGGGCCAGGGCGCTGAGCGAGTCGATCGCCATGCGGGAAGGCTTGAACTGGCTGATCTCGGTCTTGATGATCTGGAGGTGATCCTCCAGGCCGGTTGATTCGGGATAGGCGCAGATGATCTTGAGCAGACCGTCCTGCTCCATCTGCTCGAAGTCGATGCCCCAGCTGGTGGCATTGCGCAGCAACTGGGCGCGTGATTCCTCGTAGGCGAACAGGATCGCCCGCTCCTTGCTGCGGCAGGCGTCCTCCACGAATTTGCTCACCAGCAGGGTCTTGCCGGTGCCGGTGGCGCCGGTGGCCAGGATGATCGAGTCCTTGAAGAAACCACCGCCGCACATCTCGTCGAGCCGGGGCACCCCCGAGCTGACGCGCACGTTGGAGCTGCGCTGGGTGAGGCGCATGGCCCCGAGCGGGAACACACTGATGCCATGGCTGCCCATGGTGAAGGGGAATTCCCCCTTCATGTGGGTGGTGCCGCGCAGCTTGAGGATCTCCACCGTGCGACGGCGGCGTTCCCCCTCCAGCACGTTGCGCAGAATCACCACGTTGTCGGACACGAACTCCTCAACGCCGTAACGGGCGATCGGGCCGTATTCATCGATCCGCTCGGTGGTCATCACCGTGGTGACCCCGATTTCCTTGAGCCGGGCGATCAGGCGGAAAATCTCCCGCCGTACCACCGACACGGCATCGTATTGCTGAAACACGGCCGTGATCGAGTCGATCGCCACGCGGCGGGCCTTGTACTTGCGGATGGCATAGTTGATCCGCTCGATCAATCCGGAGAGATCGAAGCTGCCAGCCACATCCTGGCCATCGGGGTCAGGCGAGGCATCCAGCAGGAACAGCTTGTCCTGCTCCACCATCTCCTGCAGGTTCCAGCCGAAGCTGGCGGCATTGCGCAGGATGTCAAGCGGCGACTCCTCGAAGGTCACGAAGATGCCCGGCTCGTTGTACTGGCGAATGCCGTTGTAGAGGAAGTTCAACGAGAACACCGTCTTACCGGTGCCCGAGGTGCCACTGATCAGGGTGGAGCGGCCGATCGGCAGACCGCCATGACACACGTCATCGAAGCCCTCGATCCCCGTCGGGAGCTTCTGCACCTGCATCAGCATGCTGGTGGTGGGGGAGGGATCCTGCATCGAGGGGGCTGTCCTATCCGGACGCTAGGCAGTGGTGGAGCGAAAACAAGGAGAGAGGAACCCAATCTCAACGGGCCGGCCAGGCCAGGGGTGAGCATCAGCTGAATTCAGCGGCATCATCGCCCTCCGGATCCCCATCAAGGCCCGCCAGGGTCTCGTCCGAGAGCTCGTCATACAGGAGATCAAGGCCGATCAACACGCGTTCCCGGTCCGAGAGGTCGCCGATGATACGACGCACCGGCGGCGGCAGGATCTTGGCCAGGGTGGGGGTGGCCAGGATCTTGTCCTCTTCGGCGAGCTGGGGGTTTTTCAGCACATCAATCACCTTGAGCGCATAGACCCCTCGAAACTCGGTGTCAAGGATGTTGCGCAGGGTTTTCAGCGCGCGCATGGAGTTGGGCGTGTTGCCCGCCACGTAGAGCTTGAGGATGTAGGTCTTACGAGGGCTCATGACTGGGACCTCCCTGGTCAAGCCCGCTGGGATCCGGCCGCCGCATTGGCGAACGGAGCGGCAGCGGCGATGGGTGTATCGGGGGGCACGGAGCGGCGGTACATCTCACAGAGGTGAGCCATGACATCAATGAGGGCGAGGCGGTAGTCTTGGATAAAATCGCTCTTGTGCCCCTCCAGTTTGAGCTGTTTGGCAAAGCGATCAATCAAGTTTATGTGAATCTCAACAGTTTTGGTCACGGGAAGGTCACAGAAAAAAGCCGTGTTCACAAAGCTCTCCAGGGCCTGATTGGCAGCCGCCGGATCCCGGAAGTAGCTGAGCAGCAGATCGCGGTAGGTGCGCTCCAGGGAGCGCACCAGCTCATCGCGCTCCGACTCCGGCAACTGTCGCAGGAATCGTCCTGGATCCCGCTTGTAGAACACCCCCAGGTAACCAAGCCGGCCCTTGAGGCGATTCACCAACTTCCAGCGCTCCGAACCTTCAGTCCCACTGCCGGCCTTGGGTGCGTTCTCGGCCCCCTCTTCCAGACCCTGACGCAGAAACCCTGAGACTGCCGCATCAATGCTGTAGCGCAACTGCTCCAGTTGATCCGGGGGCAGATGCACCTCGCTGACGTGAAAGTCGATCTCGCCAGTCACATCTCCGATCACGACGGTGGGCAGCAACAGGCCGCTGTCGCGCAGAGCCTGGACGCCGACCGGATCCAGGATCCCCCGCTCCAGCAGCAGCGCATCAAAGCCGTCCCGGTGCCGCTCAAGCTGGGCGACTGGATCGACCTCGGTATTCAGGGCCACCAGGGTGACGGCCCGATCGTTCAACCAGAGCCGGCAAGCGTCCTGCAGCCTCGGGTCGCGCACAAGGCAGGCGATCGTCAGTGCCGTCTCGACCATCGACAGTGTGGCAAATGGGCAAAACCGCAGCGGGACCCCTCCCATGTTGACGAAAGCGCAGCTCGAAGTGGAAGATCTTTGTTTGTCTTCCGTTTGTCGTGCGCCAGGCCCAATGATGGACTGCTGAGCTCTGGTCCTCCAGGCCCAGGACCCAGCGCCGTCAGCCTGGCCACGCCCCTGCCGTCATGAGCGAGACCACCCTCAGCCCCGGTGCGCCCGGCGCCAGTGCACCAGCTCCCAGCGCCCCTGGTCCCTACGCGATCGTGGAGGCCTCCGGCCAGCAGGTCTGGCTGCAGCCCAACCGCTACGTCGATCTCGACCGGCTCGCCGCGGACGTCGACAGCACCGTCACCATCGACACGGTGCTGCTGGTGAACGATGGCAACGCCACGAGCCTGGGCCAGCCCTACGTGAAGGGCGCCAGCGTGGAGCTCAGGGTGTTGGCCCACCGCCGCGGTCCGAAGGTCATCGTCTACAAGATGCGCCCCAAGAAGAAGACGCGCCGCAAGAACGGCCATCGCCAGGAGCTCACCCGGGTGATGGTTACCGCGATCAAGGTGGGCGGCAAGGCCCTGGCCTGAACCCGCGCCAGCAGGCTCCTACCACCTCCAGCAGCAGGCTTCAACCCCTCCAAACCGCTCCTCCTGAATTCCCCCAGCCATGGCCCACAAGAAAGGCACGGGTTCCACCCGCAACGGTCGTGACTCCAATGCCAAGCGCCTCGGCGTGAAGGCCTACGGAGGCGAAAGCGTGAGTTCCGGCTCGATCCTGATCCGCC
This sequence comes from Cyanobacteriota bacterium, assembly GCA_046081805.1. Lineage (GTDB taxonomy): Bacteria > Cyanobacteriota > Cyanobacteriia > PCC-6307 > Cyanobiaceae > UBA5018. The sequence goes on along the minus strand of JBJTWP010000110.1, from coordinate 6,331 downwards.
AGCGCGGCACCTCGGTGCTGCCTGGCCTGAACGTGGGGCGCGGCTCCGATGACACGCTCTTCGCCCTGGTGGATGGCGTGGTGAGCTTCGACACGATCAAGCGGGGCCTGCGCAGCCGCAAGCGCATCAACGTGGCCGTCGGCTGATCGCCAGCAGCCCCACCGCAGCGCAGGGTGCTGGTGGGGCCCAGCGTGGATCCGGCCAGGGCAGCGGCCCGCCACCCCCTGGGCCCTCGGCCCTGCTCGATCGAGAGGCAGCGGTCCAGGCCGATCAAGCTCACCCCAGCAACCGGTAGGCGCGGGTGGTGATCAGGTGGGGGTGGAACACCTCCAGAAACCGGCTCTGGAGCGTGCGGAAAAACGCCTCCACCAGGGTTGGCTCATCGAAGTGGAAGGGGTATTCGCCGTTGTCACCCTTGTAGAAGTACCAATTCAGCAGCGCCACCGCCCCAGGAGCCATCCGATCGGCAAAGGCCTCCAGCTGACCTGCCGGGTCCGGGAGGTGCTCCAGCACATCCAGGCACACCACGGTGTCGAAGCAGCGAGGCAGGGCCGGTTCCTCAAGATCGCGGCAGCAGGCCAGCTTGTGCTCCAGGCCGAGCTGCTGGGCCCGGCCCTCCACGAACGCCCGGTTGTGGGGATTGAGGTCGACGAACCACACCCGATCCACCGCCGGCAGGGCCGCCGCCGCCAGGGCGTGGCTACCGATGCCCCCGCCGAAATCCAGCACCTGGCCGCGGGCGAACCGCCGCTGCAGGCGCAGGGTGTCGGCGATGTAGTCGGCGCTGCCCAGGTGCCAGGCCGCCAGTTCCAGCAGGTGGAGCGTCCCCACGGTGTCTTCGTAGAAACGGCCGACCCGATCCGCCTCCAGGGCCCCGGGATGCAGGGCTGCCAGATCAGCCGTGCCGCGGGGCAGCCGCCGCTCCAGCTCGGCGGGGGAGATCCCCAGGTAGGCCGCCAGCTGCTGGCGCAGATGAAACCCATCGGCCAGAAACCTCTCCACGCTGAGGGCGGCGCTGCCCTGCTGCTGCGTCACACCAGCCCTGAATGCGACGCTCAACCTAGGCGCCGACCTCCGCCCGCTGGCCCCCGTTCCAGACCCTGACTGATGCCAGACCCTGCCCCCTGTGGCTTCCTCGTGCTCGACAAACCCGCCGGCCTTACCTCCCACGGCTGCGTAAGCCGGGTGCGCCGGGCCTATGGGCTGCGGCGGGTGGGCCATGGCGGCACCCTCGATCCCGCCGTGACGGGCGTGCTGCCGATCGCCGTCGGCCCCGCCACCAGGCTGCTGCCCTACCTCGCAGGCGACAAGACCTACCGGGGCGTGGTGCGCCTGGGGCTCACCACCAGCACCGACGACCTGGAGGGCGAAGTGCTGCAGCACCAGCCGGTTCCCCCCCTCGATCAAGCGTCCCTGGAGCGGGCCCTCGAGCCGTTTCGCGGCGCGATTCAACAACGGCCGCCCCAGGTGTCCGCCGTCCATGTGGACGGGGAGCGGGCCTATGCCCGCCAGCGCCGAGGGGAAACGCTGGTGCTGGCAGCCCGGTCCGTCACGATCCATCGGCTTGAGCTGCTCGGCTGGAACCAGCCCACGGCGGAGCTGGAGCTGACGGTGCACTGCTCAGCCGGCACCTACATCCGCGCTCTGGCCCGCGACCTGGGGGCAGCCCTGGGCTGCGGCGGGGCCCTGGCCCGGCTGCGCCGCCTCCGCGCCCTGGGCTTCGGCCTGGATCAGGCGGTGAGCCTCGAAGCCCTGCCCCAGCCGCTGCTCGATCCCCTCGTCGCCCTGGGCCATCTGCCCCAGCAGCACCTCCAGGCCGATCAATGGGACAGCTGGCGTTGCGGTCGCGCCTTGGCCGCCAGCCAGCCCCATGGGCCGGAGAGCGTGGTGGCGGTGCTGGCTCCGGATGGCAACCTGGCCGGCATGGCCCGGGCGGTCGCCGGGGGCCTGCTGCAGCCAAAGCTGGTCTTCGACGCGGCGGGCTGAGCAGCCCGGCATCGCCCGCTTTTGTCCTGCACCCTCCCGATCCCGATGGCCGGCCACAGCAAGTGGGCCCAGATCAAGCGCACCAAGGCGGTGGTCGACGCCAAACGCGGCGCCGTGTTCACCCGCTTGGGGCGCGAAATCATGGTGGCGGCCCGGGGCGGCGCCGATCCGGCCGGCAACTTCCAGCTGCGCACCGCCATTGAGAAGGCCAAGGCGGCGCGGCTGCCCAGCGCCAACATCGAGCGGGCGATCGCCAAGGGCTCGGGCCAGCTCGGCGGCGAGGGCGAACAGTTCGAAACCGTGCGCTATGAGGGCTACGGCCCCGGCGGGGTGGCGGTGCTGGTGGAAGCCTTCACCGACAACCGCAACCGCACCGCCGCCGACCTGCGCCTGGCCTTCAGCAAGAACGGCGGCAACCTCGGGGAAACCGGCTGCGTCGGCTACCTGTTTGAGCAGCGCAGCGTGGTGCGGCTCAGGGCTGGTGTCAGCCAGCCGGTGCTCACGGAAGACGCCCTGCTGGAGAGCCTGCTGAGCCTGGAGGACAGCGGTGGTCCGGAGGCCCTGGGCTACGAGCTGCTGGATCCAGCCGCCGAGGAGGACGGGGACGGGGCTGGAGCGGAGGTGGTCGCCGCCTTCGCCGATCTGGAGCGTCTGCAGGACAGCCTGGGCCGCCAGGGCTGGGGCGTGGTCAGCTGGGAACACCGCTGGATCCCCCAGACGGCCTGCGGGCTCCACGATCCCGAGCCGCTCCGCCGCTGCCTGCGCCTGCTGGATGCGCTCGAATCCCTCGATGATGTGCGCAGCGTGAGCTCCAACCTCGAGGCCGACCCCGAGGTGCTGGCGGCGGCGGCCCTGGGCTGAGGCCCACGGCACCGGGCCCGCGCTGCTCAACCCTGCAGCCAGGGGGCGGCTGCCCGATCCGCGATCACACTGACTGCCGGATGGCGCCGCAGCCAGCTGGCCGGCAACTCCGACGACGGCCCCCCCTCCAGCAGCCGGCGCAGGATCGGCGCCTTGCGCTGCCCGGTCACCACCAGCAGGATCCGCTCTGCCGCCAGGATCTCCGACAATCCCAGGGTGATGGCCCGGGCCGGCACCGCCGCCGGATCCCCGCCAAAGTCAGCCGCGTTCTGGGCGCGGGTGGTGGCGCTCAGGGCCAGGGCACGGCAGCGGCTGTCAGCCCCACAGGGCGGCTCGTTGAAGCCCACATGACCGTTGAGCCCGAGCCCCAGCAGTTGCAGGCCGATGCCGCCAGCGGCCTGGAGCTCGGCCCGGTAGCGACGGGCCTCGGCGTCAGGGTCGGTCGCGCCCCCATCGGGCAGGTGCACCTGTTGCCGATTCAGGCCCAGGGGATCCACCAGATGCACAGCCATGAAGGCATGGAAGCTGCGGGGATCTCCGCTGGCCAGCCCCACGTACTCATCGAGGTTGAAGCTGCACCAGCGGCCGGTGAGCCGGCAGCGCTCCCCAGCCGGGAGCGCTGACCAGCGGCCTGCCAGCGCCGCATACACCGGCTCCATCGTGCGCCCGGTGGCCAGCCCCAGCGGCCGGTCTTGGCAGCAAGCCTCCAGCAGCCGATCCGCCACCACCGCCGCCGTGGCAGCGGCATCAGGCTCAATCGACAGCTCCACGCTCAGGGGGCCGGGTAGGGCCGCAGCTCGGTGCCCCGGTAGTAGTGGCTGAGGATCTGGCGATAGCTGCGGCCCTGCTGGGCCATGGCGAATGCGCCCCACTGGCTCATGCCAACGCCATGACCGAAGCCTCGACCGATCGCCATCAGAGCCGGTTGGAGCAGCAGCAGGGGTAGCGTATCGACGGCCGGCGGTGGCGGTGGCTGCTGGAGGTCCATGGCCCCCGGGGCTGGCGGCACGGCAGCCAGCTCGGGGGCCATGGCCTCGAAGCGCACCATTGTGCTGCGCAACCCAAGGCGGCTGCGCAGCTCCGGGCCGGTGAGCACCAGGGTGCCGGCAGGGCCTGTCACCCTGGCCTGGCGGATGCGGCCGCTGCCGGTCGTGGTGAGCACATCGATGCGCATGGCACCGCCGATCTCCCGAAAGGCCCGATCCAGCAGCTCCGGATCCAGCCGTTGCTGCCACTGGCTCACGGGGCTGGTGGTGTCGAAATCGGGCACACTCACCAGGTAAGGGAGCTGGCGGCTCCAGATGTCGCCGCTGTTTTCGGTGGTGCCGCCGCCGCTGCTGTGGAACACGGCATTCGCCAGATCACCGTCAAACACGAGCACCTGGCCGCGGGTCGCCGCCACGGCGTCCCGGGTGGAGGTGGTTTCCGCCTCAATGCCCTTGTACACCTGGCTCGAGACCGTGGCACTCAGATCGAAGGCCGCGGCCGGTCGGCGCTGGCGCAGGGCATAGGTGCGGGCGGCGATCGCCTGGGCCCGCAGGGCATCCTGCGGCCAGCTGGCCGGCATCTCGCTGCCCACCACGCTGGGCAGGTAACTCTCCAGCGGGACGTGATTCACGGCCTGGAGGGCTGTCCGGCCCACCAGCACCTGAAGCTGGCCGCGATAGCGGCGCTGCTGCAGCTGGAAGTCACCCCGCAGCTGGGCCTGCTCGCCCTGCACCGGGGCAGGCGGCAGCAGCACACCGTTGGCCCCGATCACTGTCCGGAGCTCGTCGGACTGCACCCAGAGCGCACCGTTGGCGGGCAGGAGTTGGCGGCTGCGGCCGTCGTCGACCAGCAGCTGGCCATCCTGGAGCGACAACCTCACGCTCTGGCCGGCGGGAATCACCAGACCGGCAGGAGCCACCCGCAGCGGCCTCTCCAGCGCCGTGATCGACAGCGCCGGGCTCTCCTGCAGCAGCACCCGCAGCGTGGGTTCGGCAGCGGTGGGAGCGACGCCCCGCTCCTGGGCCACAGCGGTGCGATCCAGGGGAAGCGCCCCCGGCAACAGGACCACCGGCAGGAGCAGGAAGGGCGCCAGCCGGACGGGAAGGCACAGGGGGAGGCGGCGGGACACGATGGGCACGGACGAATGGCACCTGGCCAGAGGGCGCCATTGTGGCCGCCATGGCAGCATGCGCCAGAGGCACAGTGCGCGTGCAGGTCACTTTCCTGGGCACTAGCTCTGGTGTTCCCACCCGCAGCCGCAACGTTTCGGCGGTGGCCCTGCGGCTCCCCCAGCGCAGCGAGCTGTGGCTGTTCGACTGCGGCGAGGGCACCCAGCACCAGTTCCTGCGCAGCGAACTGCGGGTGAGCCAGCTCAGCCGCATCTTCATCACCCACATGCACGGCGATCACGTGCTGGGGCTTCCCGGACTGCTGGCCAGCCTGGGACTGGCGGGGGCCTGCAGCGGCCTCGATCTCTACGGCCCCGATCCCCTGCGCGACTACCTGGAAGGGGTGCTGCGCACCACCTCCACCCGCATCGGCTACCCACTGCGCAGCCACAGGGTGAAGAACGCGGCCGCCAGCGGCGAGCTCGTGCTCGACGACGGCGACATCTCTGTGCGCTGCACCGCCCTCACCCACCGGGTGCCGGCCTACGCCTACCGGGTGGATCAGAAACCCCGCGCCGGCCGCTTCGACATCGACCGGGCCAGGGCCCTGGGCATCCCGCCCGGGCCGGTGTACGCCGAGCTGAAGCAGGGCCGCAGCGTCAGCCTGGAGGACGGCCGGATCATAAACGGCGCGGGCCTTTGCGGGCCGGAGCGCCCCGGGGCCAGCGTGGTGTACTGCACCGACACCGTGTTCTGCGAGGCGGCGGTGGAGCTGGCCGCCGGCGCCGACCTCCTGATCCACGAGAGCACCTTCGCCCACGCCGAGGCGGAGATGGCCTTCGCCCGCCAGCACTCCACCAGCACGATGGCCGCCCAGACCGCCCTGGCCGCCGGCGTGAAGCAGCTGGCCCTCACCCACCTGAGCCCCCGCTACGTGCCGGGCAATCCGGTGAGTCCCGACGATTTGTTGAACGAAGCGCAGGCAATCTTCCCCAACACCGTGATCGCGAAGGACTTCCTCCGCATCGATGTGATTCCGCCGGAACCCGAGGCCGAAGCGGGGGTCGGCTGAGCCTGCAACAGTTCGCGCGATTCGGTGCCGGAGGCCCCGTCCCCCGTGATACAAGGTCTGCGATGCGGTGATCACCGCCCTACCGCCCGGCTTCTCCTGATGGCCTCCTCCCTCACCTCAGCCATTCGCACGCTGGTGCGCACGCTTCTGGCTCTGCCCCTGGTGCTGCTGATGTTCAGCGGTCTTGCCGGCCCCGCGCAGGCCGCCCAGTGGACGGCCGAGCAACTGACGGTTCCCGCTGATCCCCAAGGCAACCTGGTGACCTTCAGCGAGCAGGAAATCCGCAGCGGCCGCAAGGTCTTCAACAGAAGCTGTG
>JBJTWP010000109.1:0-10050 GCA_046081805.1 Cyanobacteriota bacterium | reverse complement strand
TTTGGCTGGGGCGGCGGGGCTCCGCCGAGCGCCCGGAGGCGATGGCCCTGCTGCGCTGGCTGGTGTGGCCCCAGCTGGTGGTGTTCGTGGTCTTGGCCGGTCGGATGCAGGTGATGGCCAGCTGGCTGGTGCCGGCCTGGTGGATGCTGCTGCCCCTCGCCGCCGATTGGCTGGCACGCCGCAGCTGGAGCTCGCTGCGGTTGCGGCTGGTGGGGGTGGGCACCGCCGTGGTGCTCCCGCCGCTGCTGCTGCTGGCGGCGGCGCAGACCCGCTGGGGCATCCTGGAGCCCGTGCTGCCCACCCGGCTCGACCCGTCCGCCCAGTTGATGACCGCCGGTGATCTCAGGGCCGCGCTGCAGGCCAATCCAGCGGTCTGGCAGGCCTTGCGCCGCGCCGATCTGATCGCCTCCCATCGCTACGAACTGCCAGGTTTCCTAGCCCTGGCCCTCGGCAACGCCAGCAGCGCCCGCTTCACGGCGTTCAGCGACGATGCCCGGGGTTTCGCCTTCTGGGATCCGCCAGGGGGCTTCCGTGGTGCCCAAGGGGTGGTGTTCGCCCCGGTGGAGCCCGGCCAACCGCTGCATCGTCGTCAGTTCCCGCCCCAGATCGGCCCGCTTGAGCCCCTCGGGGTGGTGCAGGTGCGGCGGGCTGGTCGGCCCTCCATGCGCCTGGAATTCGCGCGCTTCCGCCGCCTCAGCGGCCCCTACCCCCGCCCCGGGCCCCCGCCAAGGGACGGATAATGTGGGTACCTTTGCCGGTCCAACCGGTGCCTCGCTGCTGGCTGCCCGTCCTGGGCCTGATGATGGGTGGGGTGGTGGCTGCTGGCGAGGCCCTGGCCGGGCCATTCAGCTTCAACCCGATGTCCTTCGCTGGCTTTGCCAACCAGACATTCCGGCAGGCCGACCGGCCCCTGTTCGTCAGGAACCTGGGCAACTGCCTGCGGGAGGGCAGGGACAGGGCCGGCTATCGCTGCTTCAGCGGCGAGCTGCTCGAAGACCTGCCCGCCAGGCAGGGCCGCAACTTCTGCCGGCTCGCTGCCATCTGGTATGTGCCCTTCAGCAGGACCGTGCAGTTCCGCACCGCCAGCTGCCAGTTCCGCAGCGACCGCCAGCGCCTGCTTGAGCAGGGGCAACAGCTGTTGCGCCAAGGCCTGGAGACCCTGGAGAACTATGGGCTCTAGCCGCGGCGGTGTGGCTGGCTTCGGTCTGGGTCATGCCGACAACGGGCGAGGGGTGTCGGATGGGGTGCCCATGGCCTGTCTGGATCCGGGTCCAGCGACAGCCCCCGCACCGCCAGGGCGGGGATGCCACTGCGCAGTTAGCTAAGTTCGGCAAAGCGTCGGCAGAACCAACAGCCTCCGTCGAACACGAGCACCGGTGCGGTTGGCTGCTCCAAGGCCGGTGGGCTCCCGACGGTGGACCAGCCTGGCGCATCTCCCCGGGCATCGGCTGTCCAGGCACTGCCCCAGCCCATGACGGTTGAGCCTCTGAAGCGGGTGCCCACCCCCTGGCCCAGTGGTAGCGGCAGGCGATCCCGGAGAGGCCGCGGCTGCAGCCTCGCTGGCTGTGGTCCGAAGCCAGATGAGATTGGGGCTGGTCAAGGGCTGGGCGGGGCCGCGAAGGGTGAACCCATGCCCTGGCGGATGGCCCAGTTGGTGGCAGCTTTCTGGGTATGCCAAGCCTTGAGCAGCTGCTTGGCGATGTCACGCAGTTGGTCCACGTCGGCGGTGGTGTCGATCGCCCGGTTGAAGCGTTCAATCTCGAATTGCTGCGTCACGCTCAGTTCCATCGAGGAAGTCATGGCCAATGGCTGATCGGTCGGCAAACCGTATCGGGATGAACCACTGTGGTCGTAGCGCTCGCTACGGAGAGGCCCTCCTGTCAGCATTCTGTGTTTCGACGTGTGAACGGGGCTCGCACTGGCCAGGGCGGAGGCCATAGAGATTGTGCAGCTCGTCAAACCGTCATGCGCCTGAGTTGGCCTAAGCATCTGCAGACGGCACGGGTGGTGGAGCGCGTCGCTGACAGCCAGCGCGGCACGGCCCTTGCCCTGATGGGCGTGGCCCTGCTGATGCTGGCCCAGGACCTGCTGGAGCAGGAGCTTGACGACCGGAGCTCCGTCATCCTGGCGCTCGAGCCCTGAGGCGACAGGCCCGGCTTGGCCGCGGCCAGGGCGGACACCCACGAACGGCGGGGGGCCCCACGCCCCTGCCCAGGTCGGGCGGAACGGCAGCGAGTCAGAACAGGGCCATCAGGACGGCCAGCAGCACGGCGGCGATCAGGCCAGCCACCAGCACGCCGCCCACCAGCAGGCTGAGTCCCGCCACCAGGCCCAGGCGCTTGGTGGTGCGCGGAAACAATAGATAGAGGGTGAGGCCGAGGGCCACGGGCCACAGCGGCGGAATCAGCACGCAGACCCCGGTGAGGATCAGCAGCTTGCGGCGCCGCAGGCGCTGCTGTTCGGCCAGGCTGGCTAGCTGACGCTGCTGCTCCGCCTGGGCAGCCCGCTCGTCGTCACTCAGCCAACGGCCGAGCTGACGCGCCTGCTCCAGGTCCTGCTCCAGCTGCACTGGGGTCACCGCGCCGTCGGACATCGGGTTGCTGGGCGAGTCGCCATGACCAGGCTAGGAGCGGCTTGCGGAGATTCGACGCCCGGCAGCGCGATCAGGCCTGGCTCACCAGGCCCACGATCGCCATCACCAGCAGGGCCACGCCGCAGAGAAAGCTGATGCCGAAACCGGGGCCGCGCTTGTTCGGGGCCAGGCGGTAGCCGATGCCGTAGGCGATGCGGCCGCCCACCCAGATGAAGCCCAGCAGCGAGGCCCAGCCTTCGTTGCCCAGCAGCGCGGCCAGCCAGAAGGCGGGCAGGAAGAACACCAGCTGCTCGAGCGTGTTCTGCTGCACCCGCAGCGCCCGTTCAAACTCCTCCGGGCCGCTGGTGGCGGGCGGCATCACCTTGTGCTGCACCCGCGCCTGGCCCACCGCCATCGCCGTGCCCTGGTAGGTGATCAGGGCGGCGAGGGTCACCACGGCGGGCAGGGCGGGAACGGTCATGGCGGGGGTCGGAACGCGGGCCCCACGATGCCACTGCCGCCCTCCGCAGGCGCTGGCTGTCAGAGCGGTTCGGCGTCGCCCACGAACGCCACGCCGCCGTAGGTGTGGAGCAGGGGCCGCAGCCGCGGGCGCAGGGCCTCCAGCAGCGCCGGCTCACAGAACACAATCACGTGGGCGTTGGTGCCCCTGCCGCTCACCTCCAGTCCCTCCGACACCACTCCGGCAGCGCCGTAGCCCGTGACATGGCGTATCACGCTGTAGCCCGGCACGCCGGCCTGTCGCAGCGCCTTGCTCACCTGGTCGAGTTCGAGTTCGGGAATGATCAGGTCGAGGCGTTTCATGGCTTACGGGAGCACCGGGATCACGCGCTGCAGCAGCGCCATGTAGAGCGGGATGCCGATCACGATGTTGAACGGGAAGGTAAGGCCCAGCGCTGCAGAGATGTAGAGACTGGGGTTGGCCTGGGGCACGCTCATCCGCATCGCCGCCGGCACCGCGATGTAGGAGGCGCTGGCGCAGAGCACCATGAACAGCAGCGCATCCCCCTGGTGCAGCCCCAGCAGCCGGGCGATGGCCAGCCCCACGAGCGCATGGGCCAGCGGCGCCAGCAGGGCGAAGCCCACCAGGAAGGCGCCGACCCTGCGCAGGTCCTGCAGCCGCTGGGCGGCCACGATGCCCATGTCGAGCAGGAAGAAGCTCAGGGCGCCGTAGAACAGCCCACCCGTGAACGGCTCCATCTTGGCCATGCCGGATGGGCTGAAGGCGGCGCTGAGCAACCCGATCAGCAGGCTGCCGAGCAGCAGCAGCACCGAGCTGTTGAGGAACGCCTCATGCAGCACCGAGCCCCAGCCCCCCACCGTCTTCTCACCGCCGTCGCCATGGCGCGGAGCCAGGGCCCGCACCAGCAGCAGCCCCACGATGATCGCCGGCGACTCCATCAGTGCCAGGGCCGCCACCATGAAGCCGTCGAAGCGCAGGTGGCTGGTTTCGAGAAAGCTTTCGGCGGTGATGAAGGTGACGGCACTGATGGAGCCGTAGGCCGCCGCCACAGCCGCCGCGTTGAACACGTCGAGCTTGCGGCGCAGGATCCAGTAGCTGCTCAGCGGTACCAGCAGCGACATCAGCACCGCCGCGCTGATCGTGAGCAGCACCTGCTGGTTCAGGCCGCTGTGCTGCAGTTCCACGCCGCCCTTGAAGCCGATCGAGAGCAGCAGATACAGGGAGAACAGCTTCGGCAGCGGCGCCGGGATCTCCAGGTCGGAGCGCAGCAGCACCGCCGCCATCCCCAGCACGAAGAACAGCACCGGGGGAGAGAGCAGGTTCTGCAGCACCACGCTGCTCTGCATGGCGGGGGCGCAGGAACCCGAACGCTAGGGAGCGGCTGCGGGTCTGCCTGCGGCGGTTCAGAAAGCGTTGGCTTCAGAACGCCCTGGCCAGCAGCGACACCCCCATGGCTAGAGCCAGGATCTCGAAGGCGCGCTTCACCACCCTGCTGCCCTTGGCAATGGCCAGATGGGCCCCCAGGTAGCCGCCGGTGATCGAGCCCGCCAGCAGCATCGGCAACCAGCGCCAGGCGATCTGTCCCTGCAGCCCCAGCGTCAGCGCACCGATGCCGTTCCAGAACAGCCCCACCAGGATCAGGGTGTAGGCCACGGCGCGGCTGTAGTCGAGGCCGAACCAGCGCACCAGCCACAGGGTGACGAACAGGCCGGTGCCGGAGGTGAGCGAGCCGTTCAGCACACCGATCCCGAACAGCCCGGCGCCCCCCACCGCCAGGCCCTGGCGGTCGTGCTGCCTCGGGGCGCTGCTGGTGCCCAGCCCCGGATTGGCCAGGGAATAGAGCCCCAGCCCGATGGTGAGCACCGCCAGCAGCAGGGTGAGCACCTGGGCCGGCAGGCGCAGCACCACCTTCGCCCCCAGCACCACCCCCGGCAGCCCGCACACCAGGATGAATGCCGCGAAGCGCCGGTTGAGCGAGCGTTCGCGCGCATGGCGCAGGGTGGCACCCACCCCGAGGGCCACGCTCGCCAGCTTGTGGGTGGCCAAGGCCAGCGGAAAGGGCAGGCCCAGCAGGATCAGCACCGGCAGCTGCACCAGCCCGGCGCCGCCGCCCGCCAGGGCCGAGAGCAGGTTCGCCACCAGGGAGGCGGCGAACAGCGCCAGCTGCAGCGCCAGTTCGTGGCCCACGGCGCTCACGGTTCGCGCCGGAGGCGGCCCTCGGCGAGCCCCTCGGCGTCCAGCCCGGCCAGGCAGGCCCCGTTGCCGGTCCGGCCGCCGCTCCGGGCATGCATCGCCGGCAGCAAGGCCCCGGTGATCAGGGTGCAGCCCATGGCTCGCGACCGTCTGTCTGGGCTGATCATCCCCTGGAGCAGCCCGGTTGACAGGGATCCTGGGCCGTTTCGCCGTGGTGCGGGGGGGGGACACCTCTGGCAGCCAGCAGACTGGATGCCGTTCTGCATGGCGTTGCGGTGATGGCGCTGCGGCTGGCTCCTGGCCGGTTGGCCCCGCTGCTGGCTGGCCTGTTCAGCCCTGTGGCGGCCCTGGCCCAGTGGCTCGGGCCGTTGCCGCCGGCCAGCCAGCCGCCCCTGGCCGAGCAGGCCCGCAGCCTTGAGCAGCTCCGCCGTGGCGAGGGCAGCGGGTCTGAGCTGCGGCGCCGCTACCTCGAGTCCGCCCACGAGCTGCTGCATCGCTACTGGAGTGCGCAGGCGGCGGCCCAGGGCAAGACGGTCGACCGGCCCGGCCTGCTGTTCGCCGGGGATCGCACCGAGGGCTGCGGCGGCGGGGTGGTGCAGCACCCGATGGCCTTCTACTGCCCCCAGACGCGGGAGATCGCCATGGCGATGAACCTGCGCAAGGCCGTGCGTTCGGCCCGGGGCCTGGGCGACCGCGACCTGCTCAGCCTCGATCTGGCGGTGCTCGCCCATGAGTGGGGCCACCACGTGAACCGCAGCCTTGGGCTTGGTCCCTACCGCGGCGGGATGGGCCTCACGGTGAAGCAGGAGGAGCTCGCCTCCGACTGGCGCACCGGCATCGTGCTGGGCTGGCTGCTGGCCAACGGCGCCATGGGCATCGACGACTTCACCCGCAGCGCCAACCTGATGTTCGAGCTGGGGGATTACGAGCGCGTCGCCCCGGGCCACCACGGCTATCCCAGGGACCGCTTCGAGGCACTCACCGCCGGGCTGGCCACCCAGCTGAGCCCCGGCCAGAGGCTGGGGGAGTGGACCGTCGACACCCGCGAAACCTTCAGCCGCCCGCTCAGCGCCGAACCGCGGCGCTACGAGGTGCGTCGGTTTGAGATCGACCGCTCCAGCCAGGTGGCCACCAACCTGCTCGGCGGCCTGCTGGGGGCCGCCAGCTGCATCTGGGGCTCCACCGACCAGTGCCTGGGCATGGCGATGCAGCAGGGCAAGGGGCGCGCCTACGGCCGCTACACCACCCGCCAGCTCCAGCTCGACTGCGCATCCGGCCGCTTCGATGTGAGCGACGATCAGTTCGAGCCCCAGCCGATCGATCGCGACGGCAAGCGCCAGGCGCCGGTGCTGGCCCAGCGGGATTGCCGTCCTGCGGGCACGTAGCGTTGCACCCCACCGTCCGCTCGATCTCCATGCGCACCGTGCGCCTGCACCTCGAACCGGGCAGCGACCTGCGCCACACCCTGCAGCAGCTGGCCGTAGAGGAGCAGACCTCCGGTTTCGTGCTCGGCGTGGTGGGCAACCTCGCCCGGGCTGCCTTCCAGTGCCCTGGCCAAAGCCAGCCCACCGTGCTCAGCGGTGAGCTTGAGATCATCACCCTCAACGGCACCCTAGCGCCGGCGGGTGTGCACCTGCACCTGAGTGTGTCGGATGGGGCCTGCCAGGTGTGGGGCGGCCATCTGGAGCCCGGCAGCCGGGTGCTGGGCGGCGTCGAGCTGCTGGTGGGCCTGTTCGATGCCGGCGTGGCCGCCGAGCCGGCCCCGGCAGCTGCCGCGACAGCCACGGCCCCGGCAGCCACGGCCGAAGCCCGGGTGGAGATCGCGGTGTTGCCGGGCTGTCCCTATTCCGCCCGCGCCCTGCGCCTGCTGCGCACCCTGGCCATCCCCCACCTGGTGGAGCGGGTGGAGAGCCAGGAGCAGGCCGATCGGATTCAGCAGCTCAGCGGCCGCACCACCTTTCCCCAGGTGTTCATCGATGGGGAGCCCGTGGGCGGCTATGACGCCCTGGTGGATCTTCACGGCAGCGGCCATCTGGAGGCCCTGCGCCAGGGCTGAACCTGATGCAAGAGGGCTGAGCCTGATGCAAAACGAGTCGGCCCTGCAGCTCACCACCCTCGAGGGCTGCGGGCTGGCCATCGGCCGCTACCCGCGCTTCCGCTACGACGGCCGCGGTGGTGGCGGACTGGGGCGCCTCGGGCCGGCCACCGCCGACGGCCTGCGCCCGCTCAGGTTCGATCCGGTGGGTGTGCTGATCCCGCCGCTGTGCAGCCGCACCACCCGGTTCCTGGGGCTGCCGCTGCCGCCGGGAGTCAGGATCGCGATCCAGCCCGAGCAGCTGGCCGGCAACCTGCATCCCGCCAGCGGTGAGCTGCGGCTGCGGTTCTGCTCGCGCTTCCGCTTCAGCATCGGCACCTACACCGCCCCGGACCTGCTGATCGATTGCGAGCTGCAGAGCGAAGCGGTACAGGGCCGCCGCCACGGGGCCAGCGGCATGCCGCTCGACGCGGCGGGGGAAGCCCTGCTGGTGGGAGTGGCGGTGGTGCAGCCCTGCGGTGAGGCCTGGCTGGATCGCTTCCTGGGCCTGCCCGACGAGGCCCTGGCCCTGCTGCGCTGTCGCCTCACTCCCGCCTGATCGCCATGGCCCAGCCGGAAATCCTGGAGGTGGATCTGCTCGCCTTCGAGCGGGGCGGCGCCGATCGCCAGGCGGCGGTGGTGGATGGGGTGATGCGCAGCCTCGGCACCGGCTTCGTGCTCACCACCCACGACCTGCCGGCCGACCTGCTCGATCAGGCCTACGGGCTGCTCGGGGCGTTCTTCGCCCTCGAGCCGGAGCGCAAGCAACCGTTCCGGCTGCCGGAAGCCTGCGGCCAGACCGGCTACACCGGCACCCTGGTGGAGACGGCTGCCGGCGAGAGCCGGGCCGACTGGAAGGAGATGCTCAACTGGGCCGCGCCGCTGCCGGCCGCCCATCCCCTGCGGCGCCGCTTTCCGCTGCTCTATCCCGAGCAGGTGCTGCCCGAGGCGGCCGTGCCCGGGATCACGGCGGTGCTCACCACCTTCCACCACGCCATCGCCGAGCTGCAGCGCCGCTTCCTGCGGGTGATCGCCACCGGCCTCGGCGCCCATCCCGACTTCTTTGATGCGGTGGTGAGCGACGCCCCCACCCTCAGCCGCGCCATCCACTACCCGCCAATGGCGGCTGCGCCCCCCGGCGGCCACCTGTGGGCTGCCGCCCACGCCGACATCAACCTGATCACGGCCCTGCCCCGCGCCACCGCCCCGGGGTTGCAGGTGCGGGTGAACGGCGCCTGGGTGGATGCGCTCGCGCCTGACGGCCAGGTGATCGTGAACAGCGGCCTGATGCTGGAGCACCTCAGCAACGGCCGCATTCCCAGTGGCTGGCACCGGGTGGTGGCCGCGCAGGGCTGGAGCGACAGCCGCCTGAGCGTGGTGCAGTTCTGCCACCCGCGCCCCTCCACCCTGCTGAGTCCGCTGGCCAGCTGCGTGGCTCCCGAACGGCCCCAGCGCTACGCCGGTGTGCTGGCCGCCGATGCCCTCGAGGATGTGCTCTACCGGATCAACCTGATGGGCTGAGCGTCTCAGCCCAGCCGGCGCCGCACCGATTCGGCGTGGCTGTGCAGCCCCTCGCTCTCGGCCAGGGTCACGACCGCCGGGCCGGTGGCCGCCAGGGCCGCCTGGTTGAAGCGGATCAGGGAGGTGTGGCGCAGGAAGGTCTCCACGCACAGGGCCCCGGCGAAGCGGGCCGTGCCGGAGGTGGGCAGGGTGTGGTTCGGACCGGCCAGGTAGTCGCCCACGGCCTCGGGGGTGTGGGGCCCCATGAAGATCGCGCCGGCGTGCTGGATCCGATCGGCCAGGGGCTCGGGATCCTCCACCAGCAGCTCCAGGTGCTCGGGGGCGAAGCGGTCGCTCAGGCTTGCGGCGGTGGCCAGGGAGTCGCACACCACGATCAGGCCCCAGTCCTCGATGGCCTGGCGGGTGATGGTCGCGCGGGGGTGGCCCGCCAGCTGCTGCTCCAGGGCGGCCGGCACGGCCGCGGCCAGGGCCTCGCTGGTGGTGAGCAGGATCGCGGCAGCCAGGGGGTCGTGTTCGGCATGGGCCAGCAGGTCGGCCGCCACCAGCTGGGGATCGGCGCTGTGGTCGGCGATCACCAGCACCTCGCTGGGGCCCGCGAGGGAGTCGATCGACACCCGGCCATAGACGGCCTTCTTGGCCAGGGTGACGTAGAGGTTGCCGGGACCGCTGATCACATCCACCCGCGGGATGCTCTCGGTGCCAAAGGCCAGGGCGCCGATGGCCTGGGCGCCACCCACCCGATACACCTCGCGCACGCCGGCCAGGTGCGCTGCCGCCAGCACCGTGGCATTGGGTTCACCGCCGGGGGCCGGGGGCGTCACCATCACCACCCGCTCCACCCCGGCCACGATCGCCGGCACGGCATTCATCAGCACGGTGCTCGGATACGAGGCCCGTCCGCCCGGCACGTACAGGCCGGCCCGCTCCACCGGCCGCCAGCGGCGCCCCAGCCGTTCGCCGAAGGGGCCCTCGATCGCCAGGTCGTCGGGTCGCTGCTGGCGGTGGAAGGTCACGATGCGGCGGTGGGCCTGCTCCAGCGCCTGCTGCAGTTCCGGCGGGGTGGCCTGCCAGGCCTGCTGCAGCTGCTCGGGCGGGATCCGCAGCGGATCGGGTCGCACGCCGTCGAAGCGCTCGCTCAGCTCCAGCAGGGCGGCATCCCCCTGATCGCGCACCTGCGCGAGGATCGCCTCAACGCGCTGCTGCTCCTGC